>CAZOQD010000110.1:0-3054 GCA_964581925.1 Candidatus Woesearchaeota archaeon | reverse complement strand
CCTGCAGATTCAACCCAGACATAACTCTAGTAGTCTTCGACAATCAATCATTCTCACTAACAACCGGCCAAGCCACCCCAACTAGCCAACTAGGATTCAAAACAAAATCAGAACCCCTAGGAGAATTCAACCAACCCCTCAACCCAATCCATCTCTCACTTTCCGCCAACGCAACCTTCGTAGCAAGATGCAACGCCCGAGACATAGACCACACCCAAAAAACAATCGAGACAGCAATCAAACACAAAGGATTCTCATTCGTAGAAGTAATCCAAGACTGCATGGTCTTCAACCTAGAAACAAACGGAAAAGACGACAGAATGTACAAAATCCCAAAACCCCAAAAACTCTTAAGAGCATTAAAACTAGCAAGACAATTCGACTACAACCAATCAGAAACAAAAATACCCCTAGGAATATTCTACCAAACCCACAGAAACTCACTCCACGAAGAATGGCCCCAACTCCAAAACCTCAAAAAGAAAAAAATAAGCTGGAAACAATTAAAGAGATAAATCACAAATAAAATGAAAACTAAAAATAAATTAATAATAATCAGAGGAGTAGCATGCTCTGGTAAGACCACTATAGCTGAAAAACTAAGAAAATACTTTCCAAAAGAAAAAACCGCAATTATTCACACTAACATGTTCTATCACGGAATCGTCGATGGGGACAAAAATAACGAAGTTGTGATCGAGAACGCTAGAAGAATCGCTGACAATTACCTAAAAAATAATTACACAGTCATCTTGGAAGGAACATTATCATATAAAGATAAAAATGGAAAACTATACTTAAATAAATTTATCAGTTTAGGAAGAAAATATAAAGTAAAAACTATACAATTATTTTTCACAACAAATTTCGAAGAATTACAGATTAGAGAAACTAAGAGAAACAGACTCTCAATAAAAAAACTTAAAAAGTTCTATAATAGAGCAATAAATACTAAAAAAAATAATGAAATAACAATAGATACTACTAATAAATCAATTGAAAAAGTACTCATTGAAGTAAATAAAAACATCAAAAATGTTCAACAATAAAAAAATACTAGTAGTCTATTACTCAAGGCACAACAACACCCACAGAGTTGCAGAACTAGTAGCCAAAACCTTAGGAGCAAAAACAGAAAGACTAGTAGACAAAAAAGACAGATCTCATTTACTAAGCTGGTTCAAAGGAGCATTCGACGAAGAACTAAAAACTCCAACAGCAATACAACCATTAAAAAACAATCCAAAAGATTTCGACTTAATAATCATCGGAACACCAATCTGGGACGGAATCTGCCCAGCAATAAAAACCTTCATCAAACAAAACAAAACCAAAATTAAAAAACTCGCATTCTTCATAACATTCGGAGCATCCCCAGAAAACGCACCGTACATAATGGAAAAACTCTCAAACAAAAAACCTATAACAACATTGGAAATACAAGATAGACAAATAGACAACAATGAACACTTACCAAAAATCAAAGAATTCTGCAAAGAAATAAAGAATAAATTTTAACCCTTCGCCTCCCTACTCCTCCTCCACTTTAACCCGTTCCTCTCCAAAACTTCTACAACCTCATCCCTAACCACAGCCTTCCCACACCCCTTCCAATCCACCAAAACCTCCTTAACCTGCTCCTTAGTCTTACCCTCAGCCTCCTTAATAATACTATCAGTAAGAGGCAAATTATAATCCACAATCACATGCCCAATCGCATAATCACTTTCAAGCTGAATCTCATTAAAATTAGGAGTATAATGTGGCCCTCCAATACCAATCGTAGGAACCCATTTCTCATCAACCTCAAATTTATCCAAACTCATCACAACCTCGGCCAATAATCTCGCAGCTCTCTCATCCCTAAAATCTTCCTCACTAGCCCCCAACTCCACAAAACAACAAGGAATCTCGCACAAAGGCCCATGATGAGTAGCCTCCATAGTCACCTTATACTTCTCAGCAACCACCTCATCCAACGCAACCCCCCTAGCCAACTCCTTAAACAACCACTTACAAACAAACGCCGATGTCATACAAACCTTCCCAACCTCCCCACCCAACTCATTCCCCCTAAAATTCCCAGGAGCATGAACCGTAAGAGCCGACTCTCCCTTAGAAGACCTATGAGTCGAAAGAAAAACCAAAAAATCAACACTAGCCAACTCAGAATAATTCTCAACCGACAACTCAGAATACAACGTCTCTTTCTCTAACTCAATTATCGGAACCTGCGGCATAAAACCTAACTCCCTAAACCTATCCGCAATATTCTTCCCAGCAACATTATCTCTAAAATATGTAATAGCAAATCTCATCTTCTAATTATCCCCTCTCAACTTCTTTCCCATCAATAACCAAGATAGAAACCTTCCCATTCAACTCTCCAACATCAATCACCTCATCAACCTTCTCCAAAATATCAAGCGGAACATCATCTATCTTAACCGCAGGATCTTCCCCACTCAAATTAACAGAAGTCGTAACAAACGCCCGACCACTTTTCTGAACAACCGAAGTAAACTCACAATCTGGAATCCTAACCCCCAGACTATCCCCACCACTAACCTCACTAAGAAACCCCTTATATTTTTTCTTCAAAACCACAGTATAAGGCCCCGGCAAATACTTACTCAAATCAACATCAACAATCAAATTCTTCTCAATCCATTCAATCGAAGGCGCAATCACACTAAGAGGTTTATCAGCATCCCGCCCTTTCATGCCCTTAATTTTCCTAACACTCTCAACCTTCGAAGCATCACACCCCAACCCATAAACCGTATCCGTCGGATAAATAAAAACCCTACCCTTCCTAATCTTCTCAACAATCTTAGCATCTTCCATAACCCTTTTAAAATCAATTCACTTAAAAACCTTATGCTAAAACTCATCATCTACCTATCTATCATCCTAGCCGGAATCCCCACAGGAATAATCTTAAAAAAACTCTGCAAAGACGAAACCAAACCCTTGAAAAACCGCTTCAACTACATCTCAATTATTTCCCTAATCCTCAGCATCCTAATTTACTTCTCAACCCTAGACTACAAA
>CAZOQD010000109.1:0-3093 GCA_964581925.1 Candidatus Woesearchaeota archaeon | reverse complement strand
CAAAAAGCATTCGACAAATTTGATTATAAAAAAATCTCTAGATATAATGAAAAGAAAATTAAAGAATTACTCAATAATCCCGGAATTATTAGAAACAAACTCAAAATCAGATCAACAATTCAAAACGCTAAAATATTCATAGAAATCCAAAAAGAATTCGGATCTTTTGATAAATATCTCTGGAAATTTGTTAATTTCAAACAAATTAATAATAAATTTAAATCTATGAAAGAAATCCCCGCCTCTACAAATCTATCCGATAAAATCTCAATCGATTTAAAAAAAAGAGGCATGAGCTTTGTTGGAACCACAATCATTTACGCTTATCTTCAAGCAGTAGGAATCGTTAACGATCATCAAGTCGATTGCTCCAAGAAATAACTCATATCAAACACTAATATCAACAAATCAAAATCATCAACCCCTACCCTAAACCTTCAACCCCCCAACCCCTAACTCCCAACCCGAACCCTTCTCTCCTTCGGCAAACTATTAGTAATCTTCTCCCCAGTCGATTTCCCACACCCAATAAAATCCCCACCATTTTTCAAAATCTTCAAACTACTATCACTTACAATAGCAAGATCCTCTCCCTTAAACCACCTCTCAGTCCAACTATCATCCAACTCCAAAATATTCTTATTAATCTCATTCTTCAACAACCCACACCCATCCAACGACAGTCGAAATCCATCACTCTGAATCTTAGCAAGATACAATCCAACATTCTCAACCCTAACATTCTTATCAAGTCCAATCAACTCCTCCTTACTCAAACTTCCATTATACACTCTTATCTTCTCCTTCCCAAATTGCAAAAATAACCCATCAACCTTACCAATCCCAAAATTCTCGCCCAACTCCCTAACTATTTTCTTCTTCTTACTAGCTAACAACGTTTTCATAAACCTTTCAACCTTTCAACCAATTTAAACCTAACTACAACAACCTTTATTAATCACATTTCACTAACAATATTACTTTATCAAAAGGAGGTTAAATATTATGGCAAACAACACTCAAGCACAAATGCAAACTAGTGCAAGACCAGCAATGGCTAGACAACCAACACAACCTATGCCTGGACAACCTGCTAACCCCCCAGAAGAAAAAAAATCAAAACTCTGGCTTTGGATAATCATTGCAGTAGTAATACTGATACTAATCGGATTAGGACTCTGGTTCTTCTTAGGATAATTAAGCAGCTAACCCTGAATACGTATCTCCAGTATTAACTCTAGCCAAATATTCATTATCCCCTTTGTAATGCCTTACCTCATGATCTAGCGTCTGTTCGTAACTATAACCCTCATCTCCTTGCAATGAATTCAAAGCAATTTCCTTATCAAAAATATTATTAAATCCCAAAACACCCCTCCCAATCATATATGGCAACATATTATTCACCATAGCTCCACTCTTAGGATCTCTAAATCTACTATTAGTCAACCTAAACCCTCTACTAAAAACATCCGGAAAATAAGAATCATCCGGCATCCCAGGACCATCATATCTATCAGACACAACATTATCAACAATCCCTTCTAACAACTTCTTATTTTTATCCATAGACTACTAAATATTTTATGACTTAAATAAATTTCTTCTAACAACTCAACTACACAAAACCTAACCAGATCACCGATAACATTTTAAACAAAACTCCCTACAATCACTACATAGTTTCAAACCCAATTGCATAACTTTATATATGCTTTCAACAACTAAAGATAAACTAGATTCTATAAAATGACCGATGAAAATACACTAGAAAAAGACAAGAACCACGATGGAAACTGCTTTCATATCACTACGTTAGGTGTAGTATTTGATACAAAAACCAGGAAAATTCTCATAGGCAGAAGAGAGGATGACTCATTTACTAAAGAACTAACCTGGAGTTTTCCCGGAGGATTCCCAGATCCAGATATCGACTTAGAAAAAGGTCTAGAAATTGAAATAAAAAAGAAAACAGGACTTGAAGTAAAAAACTTAGGATCAGTATTCTCAAGAATATTCAAGGAGAATAAAGGCTTCATATTAATTTATTATCTATGCGAGGTAGTTGGAGGAGAAGAAAAATCTGGAGCAAGCTTCAAAGAACTAAAATGGGTAAACCCAGACGAACTAGAAAAATATTTCACAACCTCAATGGATCCTAGGCTAATGGAATACATTATGAATCTAAAATAAAATAACACTCTACTCACTAAAATAATTATAAGCTAAATAACCAATCACCAATCCTCCGACCATCAAACCACCAACAATCCCAAGGCAACACCCACAACGATCAACTCTACCATGAAGGCTCTCAAAAGACTCATTCAACGGACTCTCCTCACCATTATACCTCCTACGCCCAATATGCATATCCCCCAAATCATCCACATAACCATCAATCCTCTTCTCATCCAAAGGACTATCCACCTTATTTACTCTATCATCCAAACCCATCCTCTCCCCAACCCAAACCCCTTTAAAAACATATATTTTTCACACTATATATCCTTAAAAAATACCCCTCACTTCTAAACTAAAATGGGGCTGTTAGATCTTTTCACAAAAACCAACACACTATTCTTCCCTGGTTGCACAACCTATCACAAAAACAAAGAAGGTCTAGAACTATACAAACTTATCTTCACCAAATTAGGAATAAAATTCTTAGAACTAGAAAAAAACCAATGTTCCGGAATAGAAATCTTAGAAGCCGGCTACGATCAAGAAGCAAGAAAACAAGCCCGTAAAAACCTCTCCATATTCCAAGAAAACGACATAACTCAACTAATAACTACCGACCCTAAATGCTATAAAACCTTCAAACAAGACTACAAAGAATTCCTACCTGACTGGAACATAGAAACCATCAACATCTGTACCTGGTTCAATCTTCCAATTAAATCTATATGGTTTAAGTTGCTTAACTCTAGTTATCGCACCTGACATAGCAACTTCATTTTCTTTTAAACGATAATCTGATGTTGTGTTAAAAGTTGTTGAGCTCGCCCAGTTACCAATACTACCAACTTGTGTTCCTCTGAATCGAGAACATAGCACTTGTCCATAACCAACATCAGCTATATATGCCCA
>CAZOQD010000108.1:0-3099 GCA_964581925.1 Candidatus Woesearchaeota archaeon | reverse complement strand
ATTATGATAGGAATAGGGAAAGGATTATTAAATTCATAGTGGAAAACCCTAGTACAACTTATAGGAAGATAAGAGAAAATATAAAACTACATCCTGAGAGATTTTTTAATAGTATTGCCGAAGCATTTAGGGAGGCAGGAGTGAAACCTCCAAGAACCTTTGAAAGAAAAACAAGAGAAGAAAATAGAAGGATTATTATAGATTATATAATAAAACATCCTGGAGTTGGAGGGCACACTTTAATGAAAGATACAAAAATTAATTTTTCTCATTATTTTAAAAATATAAGAGATGCATATGATAAGGCAGGGGTTAGATATATGGGGCGTGAGTATAAATTCTCAAAGAAATTAAAGGATAAGAAAAGAAAGGAAATTATAGATTTAGTAAGGAAGAATCCCTATATTACCTATCAAGAAATAGAATCATCATTGAATGTTACAATTAAAGTATTCTTTAATGATTTTAATAATGTTTATAAGCAAGCTGGAATGGGCAGAATTGGAAAAGGAGAGAAGAGAAAAAATAGGAAAAGGAATGACGTTGTGAGTTTTATATTGAAGAATCCTAAGGCCACTCAGAGGGAGATTAATAAGGCTTGTGAGACAAGTGTGCAATCTATTTTTGATAACGGGATATTTGAAGCTTATGAAAAAGCAAGAGTTGAGTATCCTTTTGAAAGATTAAAATTGTATGGAACTGCTTTAAAAGAAATAAAAGAGAGAGCTAGAAAATTTGAAGAGGAGATAGCAATAATACTTTCAGGCTATGGAAATGTAAATAGATTAGTTAAGACAAAAAGAGGGGTTGCAGATATAATTTTCGAAAGAAAAGGAAAGAAGGTAGTAATAGAAGTAAAAGATTATCCGCAAAAAGAAATTTCGATGTCACAAGTTAAGCAGTTACAAAATTATTTGGAAGATTGTAATTGTAATCTTGGCATTTTAGTTTGCCATAAGAAACCTAAAAGAGATAAGTTTTTAATAGGTAGAAATAAGATATTTATATTAGAAAAGCAGGAGTTGTGCAAGATTCCTGAAATAATCTAAGGGAGTATATTTCAACGGTTAGAATCTCTCGCTCCAGACGAGAGGATGCCGGTTCGATTCCGGCTGCTCCCATTTTAATTTATTTTTTCTATAGTTTTGAACTTTTTTTATAAGGTTTGAGTTACAGGAATGTTTAAAAATGGCTGATATATTTGATTTTATGATTAATAAGAAAAAATTACTTAAGGCAAGAAGGAAATCTGATAAAAAAAAATCTGGTATGGCTCTTAGGAATCTTGACCGAGAATTGGGATATGACGATAGTTTAATTTTAGAAGTTTCTGCGGACCAAGAGAATATTGAGATGCTTGATTCTTCTTGGAGTTTTTTAAAGAACTCAAAGATATTACCTCCAAGGTCTTTTAAAGACCTCAATAATCATTCTCTAATTGGAGAACCTATTAATGATGATTTGGAATATTTTCTTCCTTCTTTACACGAAGCTACCTTAAAAAGTGTTGAAAGAAAAGCAGATGTAATTCACTTTGGAGATAATCGGAATCTGGAAATTCTATGCAAGGTAATTGCTTATCCTGGAGATCCTAGAGTTATGAATTCTTTTTATGAGTATACTGTGGATGCCGTTAATTTTCTGGAAGAGAAAATGGATGGATTCGTCCCCCCTCGGGATATCGTCATCGTAGAAAAAGATAAGAATTATCTAGAAGATTTTGACGGTAAAATATTTTTAACCGGAAGATATTTCCTTAGTTATTTTGCTTCTGTTGAGGATCTTGATTCTGGAAAGAGATTAATTGATTTTGTGTCTAAAGTGGGAGAGGGTGGGATTTTTATTAATGAATATTGTGAAGATGATGGATATATTTGTTTAAGTTGTGGAGATTTAGCCTTGCTTTCTCCAATAAGTGAGGCACTTCATATGTTTACTAGTAGTTTTATTGATCAGTATTGTGATAAACTAGAGCAAGAAGATCCTGATACTTACTCTTTTTACCAGGATAAGAGATTATTTAATAGGTTATCTGAATCTTTTAATGAATCTGTAAGTTATTTGGCGACTAAGGAATTCTTAGAAATGAGGGGGGCAAATAATTTGATTGCTCATGTTGATAGAATTCATAATGAATTAAGTTTAGATGTTTATAATGATGTTCCTTTAGCTATTAATTGGATTAGGTCTAAGGGAGAGAGAGGTATTAGGGAGGCATATGATATTTATAAGCATGATCCTGGAGAGTTTGGAAAATCTATTGGTATTCTTGAACTTCAGTAGGGTTTCATTTTTAATTCACAAAGTTCAAAATTAGTACAATAATTCCCAAAACTACATTATAAATTCCGAAGAGATGGAATTTGTCGGAGTTTATGATTTTTATTAGGAGTTTGATGGTTACTAGGCTGGTTAGAAGGGTTATGGTGAAGGCGGTTAGGAGGGTTGTTGGGGGGATGTTGGATAGTGCGATTTCTTTTGCTTCTACTAATGTGGCTCCTAAGATGATTGGAACGGCTAGGAGGAATGAGAATTTTATGGCTTCTTCTTTTTTGATTCCTAGAATTAATCCTGAGCCGACGGTCATTCCGCTTCTTGAAATTCCTGGGAATAGTGAGAGGGTTTGGGCGAATCCGATGATTAATGAATCTGCGATTGAGGGTTTGTGTTTTTGTTCACTTGAGAATTTTGTTGAATAGATAAATATTCCGAAGATAATGAAGAAGATTCCCATGAAAAGTAAATTGCTGAAGGCGTATCGGATGTGTTCTCTATATAAGAGCCCTACGATTCCGACGGGGATGATGGCGAGAAGGATTCTTAGTAGATATTTTTTGTTTGCTTTAGTTAAAAAGGTTAGTTTTGCGATGTCTTTTCCGAAGAGGATTACTACTGCTAGAACGCTAGCGAAATGTAGATAGACGTCGAAACCTAGGTTTTGGAAACCAAGGTATTGTTGGGCTAGAGCTAGATGGCCTGAGCTACTAATTGGAAACCATTCGGTGATTCCTTGGATGAAACTTAGGATTATTGCGTCTAGTAGGGATACCATTTAATAGGTAAAAATCTTTAGTTTTTATATTTGATTGTTACAGTTAA
>CAZOQD010000107.1:0-3113 GCA_964581925.1 Candidatus Woesearchaeota archaeon | reverse complement strand
AAATTAAAAGAATTGATTAGTGGAGTTGTTGATTTGCTTCTGAGGTTTGGAATTGTCTCGCGAAGTTCTAAAAGGTTGTCTAAGGGAGGTTATTTGAAAGAGGCAAAAGATATGTTTAATTTTAGATTAGGTTCTACAAAAATGATTAAAAAATTTAGAGAACATATTGGGTTTCTGGTTGATAAAAAACAAGAAAGACTGGATAGGTTGTGTTCTAGAATTTCTACTCATGATAGTAGTGATGTTGTGCCATTATCTTTAGAAGTTAAAAATGAGTTAAATGAAATTTTAGGTAATGATTTTAATAAACATGATTATATAACGAGAGGGAACAATGTTGGAAGGGTTCAGTTGGGTAAGTTATTAAATAAGATTCCTGTAGGGGTTTATACGAATCCTATTGATCCTTTGAGGGAGGTGATTAAGTCGGATATTTTTTGGGATAGGGTTAAAAGTGTTAGAAAAGTTGAATGGAGTGGTTCTGTGTACGATATTTCTGTTCCTGAATGTGAGAATTTTATTTGTGAGAATATTGTTGCGCATAATACTTTGGAGTTGCCGGTTGATGCTATAAGAAGGTTGAAGTATGATATTTTGAGGATGAAAGTTAGGGGGACGATGTTGAAAGAGAGTTCGGAGATTGGGGCTGATGAGGCGATTAGGACTTCTTTGCGTTTAGGAGATAGTAGTTTGATTGTTGGTGAAGTTAGGTCGTTAGAGGCTAAGGCGTTGTATGAGGCGATGAGAGTAGGGGCTTTGGCTAATGTAGTTGCGGGGACGATTCATGGTGCGAGTCCTTACGGTGTTTTTGATAGAGTTGTGAATGATCTCGGAGTGCCTACGACGAGTTTTAAGGCTACGGATGTGATAATTGTGGCTAATCCGGTTAAGACTCCTGACGGGTTGAGTAGTATGAAGAGGGTAATTGGGTTGAGTGAAGTGAGGAAACATTGGACTAAGGATCCTATAGAGGAGGGGGGTTTTGTTGATTTGCTTAAGTATAATGTTGAGAAAGATGAGTTGGAGCCTACGGATGAGTTGGTTAATGGGGATAGTGAGATTATAAAGTCTATTGCTGCAGGGGTTAAAGGTTGGGCTGGGAATTGGGATGCGGTTTATGATAATATTCTTCTTAGAGGTAAGATTAAACAGGAGATTGTGGATATGAGTGATAAGTTGGGTAGGCCTGATATTTTGGAGGCGGAGTTTAATTCGATTAGTAATAATATGTTTCATCAGTTTTCTAAGGATGTTCAAGAAGATGTTGGGTTGCCGGAGAGTGGGAGGGTTTTTGAGTTGTGGAAGAAATGGGCGAAGGAAGAGGTTAAGAGGAAGGGGTAGGTGAAGGTTGTTTGGTTTTGTAGATTATATTACCATCTCGATTATAAATTTCTTCCCAGTCACAATTGATTTTTGATTTTGAGTAGATGAATGAGATGTTGTGTTTGGTTATTATTTGGTTTTTGGTGTTGCAGTTGGTTGTTTGGTAGAATTGTTCTAGGTCTTGGCGGTTTCCGTAGAAGTAGTAAGTGGCTAGTGGGTTGTGGGATGAGATTGGGAAGACTGCCATTGAGATTTGGATGGGGGTTAGGATTGTAGATGAAGGGTATTGGGATAGGAAGGTTAGGGCTTCGTAATCTGATTGATCGATGGTTTTGTAGAGTTGGGTTTGTTCGGGAATTAGGTAGTATGATTTGAAGGTTAGGAATATGATTATCAGGATTAGTAGGGTTTTTAGGATTTTGTAGGTTGTTGGGTTTTTTGATAATTTTTTTAGGTATCTTATGATTTGGTAGAGGCCGAAGGCGCTTAGGAAAGGTAGGGAGATTACTAAGTAAAATAAGTTTCTTTGGTAGGGGGAGAGGAAGGAGAGGGTTGTTAGTTTGAAGATTGTTATTGAGAGGATTAGGGTTAGGGGCCAGATTATGTGGATTGATAGGTTTTCTCTGTATTTTTTATTTGATAAGATTGCTAAGAGTCCGATTATTGCTAATATGTATGCGATTGGGCTGTATAGTTCGAAAGGAGAGTTGTTTAGTTCTAAGACTCCCCAGCCTTTTTTGAATAACATGAATGAGAAGAGTTTTTGGAGTAGTTGATTTGTTGGGAATTGAGTGGTTAGTTTGAAGATGATGATTCCTATGAGGGGGATTGCTAAAAATAGTGAGAGGGTTTTTTTAAGAGGGTTTATTTTATTTCTTTTTATGATTAGGTAGATTAATAGGATTGGTATTGAAAAAAGGACGGAGATGGCGTGGATGGGTAGTAAGAGGAGTATGATTAATAGTGAGTAAATTAGGTGTTTTTTGTTTTGGTGGTTTATTCCTGATGTGAATAGATGGATGTATAGGTAGATTAAGGGGATGGCTAGGGTTAAGGGGGTGAAGAACCAGAATCCTAGGAGGTTTGCGTTGGATTTGATACTTATTAGGAAGATTATTGTTAGGATGGAGATTAGGTATGATTCTTTGAATTGTTTAGTTTCTTGTTTTGTTATTGTGAAGAGAGTTAGGATTGTTAGTATGATGTAGATTGCTGCTAAGTATTTGTATGATAAGATTAGGTTTGTTAGGTAGGAGATTGCTAGAAGGATGATGTGGAAGCCTATTTCAGTGTTTGAGAGATTAGGAGTTAGGTTGTTTTGTTTGAGATTTATTGAAGAGGAGATGTGGTGGTATTCATCTATGTGGAGGGGGAAAGGGTTTGATAGATGAGGAGAGTAGATTAGGAAGAATGCTGTGATGCATGTTAGTATTAGTATTAATAGTTGGTTTTTTGTTGTTTTCATATATGTATTTAGTGCTGGGTTATATATATTTTTAGTTAGAAATGTTTAAATCAATTGACTATTTGTTTTTTTTATGGGTTTGAAGAAAGGTTTTGATAAGTTTAAAGAGGTTTTTAGATTGAGTTTTCAATTGGCAAAAATAAATTTTAAATTAAGAAATGAGGGTAGTTATCTTGGAATTTTATGGTATTTATTAAATCCTCTTCTAATGTTTCTAATTTTAATATTTTTGAGAGGGGTTATTATTGGGGGAGAAAATATTAATTATCCCATATATCTTATAATTGGATTAGTAATTTTTAATTTTTTTAGTCAGTCTACAATT
>CAZOQD010000106.1:0-3142 GCA_964581925.1 Candidatus Woesearchaeota archaeon | reverse complement strand
ACCAATATGATGTATCTCTCCATCATTCTTACCTTCCTCACTCTCCCCAAACTTTATTTTTATTTGTTCTTTAGGCTTCAACTGCTGATTAATCACTTGCAATTGACTAAAGTCCTTATTTATCACAGGGACAGTTTTAGTATAAAATCTTGGACTAGTAGTACTTCCTCCACTTCCTCCACCCTCATTTCCTCCACCCCCAATATTCACAACCAAAGAAGTACTTACAGACCCAGTATTTCCAGCCAGATCCACAAAAGCACAAGTTTGGGTAAAACTTCCTGTGTTTGAAGTATCAGGACCAGCAGTCACTGAAGTTGCACTAGCATTTATCCCACTTCCTCCACTCTCATCACTAGTAGAGCAAATACAAGTAGTAGATGCACCTGCAATTACAGGATTAGGACTACAACTCATATTTCCAGTAGGGGCTGTATTATCAAATCTAATATCTTGTAAAACAACCAAGGTAGTATTTGTATTACCTGCACTATCATTTGCTGTTACTGAGATATTATACGTACCATCTGTATAATTAGCCGTATCAATACTCACAAGCCAGTAATAACTACTAGAGCTAGTTGCATTAACATGAGTTCTAATTACAGCTGCATCAGTACTATTTGAAATATTAACCCAAACCATTCCTCCACTAGATGTAACATCAATTACTGAAAAGTTCAATACAATAGTTCCTGAATAATTTGCCCTAGATATATGTGTAGATGAAACATTTATCTCACTAGGCACAGTCTGATCAAATCTAACTGTGATATATTCAGAATTATTAGCATTACCAGTTGAATCATTACTCAAAACAGTTATATTATACAGTCCATCAGAATAATTATTAGTATAAATAGTAACATTAAAATAATTTCCAGAGATATTAGTAACATTATATATCTTAGTTTCATTCATATTATCAAGTATAGTTGCATTAGTAATATTCAAATAAACAAAACCAGCATAATCAGCAACACCCAACCCATTTAAAAAATTATCTAAAATCTGTATATTGGTAGTAATTGCTCCAGAATAATTTCCCTGATTAGATAAATTATTAAAGGTAACATTAGGAGAAGTGGTATCATTAACTATTACTGAAAGATTAAATTCAGAATAACCATCGGGACCAGTACCATTCAAGGTTCTAACCGAGATATTATACTTACCTGGAGTACTTGCAGTAACATTAAAAGATAAATAGGTATTATTTGTATTATTACCAATCAAACCTATAGAATAGTTTGTAAAACTTAATACGTCAGAAGTATTTGAAAAAGTAACAGTTGGTGTAGAAACATTAGATATATTTGTATCAAATAAAAACTCAAAATTTCCATAAAGAGATATATTAACTTGAGAAATATTATTAAGACCAGTTGGCTGAGTATTATTAATTGTAATATTAATTGTAGTAGAAATATCTTCTACAATGCTCGTTCCATTATTTCCAGTAGCTGCATGTCTAACTTCATAAGTTGCAAGAACAAAAAAAGAAGCCATCAAAACAAACATCAAAAAAACACCAACAATTCCAATAACCGATTTAGCTCCTCTATCCATTTTAACACACACTTTTATTATTTACTTACAACTTTTTACTTTATAAATGTTTCCTTCCATCATATGTTATAGAAAACATACTTTTCTCGACGGTAAGTTGTAAAACATTCATTTCTTTATAATCTTTCTAAACTTTATTTTATTTTTTTTAACTTTTTCAAAAAATAAAAAACAATAAAACCAGTTACGACAATAATAACAACCCCAATTAAAATCCATAACCAAACTGAACTTCCTTCTTCAATAACTTTTTGCAATCCCTTTTTTTAATAATACAATGGAAGAGAAACAATATATAAATCTTTCCTAATAATAATTAATTTTCAAACAATCTTCAATAACTAAACCCACTTCTCTCTACAACTTCTCGAGCATCATCGTTTCTCTCAGGAATAACCTGACTCTCCATTCTTCCCAGATCAATTCCTCCACCCAAAGCTTTTCTCAAAACCTCTGCCTTATCCACAGCCTCCCAAGTAAATCCACTATCCTCCCTACCAAAATGCCCATAACTTGCTGTATTTTTATAAATCGGTCTTTTCAAATCCAAACTACTAATAATTCCTTTAGGACTAAGATCAAAATTTTCATAAACTAACTCGCTTATCTTCTCTTCAGGAATCTTATTAGTCCCAAAACATTCCACATTAACAGAGGTAGGTTTAGAAACTCCTATAGCATAACTCAATTGCACTTCGCACTTCTCAGCTAACTGAGCAGCCACAATATTTTTAGCAACATACCTCGCCATGTACGTAGCCGATCTATCCACTTTACTAGGATCTTTCCCACTAAAAGCTCCACCACCATGCCTCCCAACACCCCCATAAGTATCCACAATTATCTTCCTCCCCGTCAAACCAGTATCTCCCTCCGGCCCTCCAATAACAAACCTTCCTGTAGCATTAATAAAAACCTTAGTTTGCTCATCCATATATTCTTTACAAATAGGATTAACCACCTTCTCCAAAATATCTTTCTTCAAAATCTCCTCAGAAACATCATCTATATGTTGCTGCGCAATTACAACCGCACTAACTCTTTTAGGCTTACCATCCTCATAATCCACACTAACTTGACTCTTCCCATCCGGACCCAATCCCCTAATTATCCCAGACTTTCTCACAATTGCCAATCTCTTAGTCAATTTATGGGCCAACACAATCGGAAGAGGCATCAACTCCTCAGTTTCATTACATGCATATCCATACATCATCCCCTGATCCCCAGCCCCTTGCTCCTTATCTTCTCCCACTCCCTCACTAACCCCCTGACTTATATCCGGACTCTGGGCATGAATACTAGTCCAAACTCCTGCTTCCTGATCGTCAATCCCAAACCTGGGATCCGTATAACCAATTTCTTTCAACGTCTGTCTAGCAATTCTTTGAACATCAATAAAACCTTTAGTCGTAACCTCTCCAGCAACATGCACACTTCCAGTTGTAACCATTGTCTCAACTGCAACACGAGATTCAGGATCTTGCGCCAACAAATTATCAAGTATAGCATCACTTATCTGATCACAAACTTTATCTGGATGCCCTTCAGTCACACTCTCCGAAGTTATAGT
>CAZOQD010000105.1:0-3231 GCA_964581925.1 Candidatus Woesearchaeota archaeon | reverse complement strand
CTTCTGTTCCAAGTATTTCTGTTGAATCTTTGATTGCTAAATTGATATCTATATTTTCATTTTCGAAACTTTCAATTACTTTTTCGTTGCTAATTCTTTCTATTACAAATCCTGAAAGATATGAGATTGGATTGTAGGGCAGGGATTCTTTGATTGAGTTTTTAGGGAGGGTTGATTGGTTGCTTATTATTAGGCCTATAGCTAGTAAGAGGATAATTGAGAATGCTATCAGTAGAAATAGCTTAGCTAATTTTTTATTGTCTATTCTTCTTACCTTCTTAATATGTTTTGATATTAGTTTCATTTTTTAGTTGTTACCTCCTTTTCCTAGCCAATAATGTAATTTGGCTATACCTACAGGTCTGATTCTGATTAGTTCTGCCCCTTTAAGTTCGGCAAGGGCTACAGCAACGGTATTTCTAGAAATCTTAAGAGCTCGGGCTATCTCTACAATCGTAAGTCCATCTGTGTTCTTTTTTAGAAGGTTAATTACCAGCCTCTTTTTGTCTTCTCTCATATTTGTGCATTAATGATTATCTTTAAGAGTAAGCTTTAATGCTTAAATTAATTAGAAAATTAGGTATTTAAATGTATTTGGTTTTGAGTAGATTGGGGAAATTATTTAAATCTCTTTTTAGATCTAGTTTAGTGTTAAAATGTTAAAAGATTTATTTTTATTATCAGTGAACAATATTAGGAGAAGGAAGCTTAGGAGTTGGTTGACTATGATTGGGATTTTCATAGGGATTGCGGCTGTGGTTTCGCTTATTAGTTTGGGACAGGGATTGCAGACGGCTGTTACGGGGCAGTTTGCTACGCTTTCTAGTGATAAGTTGACTATTCAGAATTCTGAGACTGGGTTTGGACCTCCGGGGAGTACGGTAGTGGTGAAGTTGAATAATCATGATGCTGATGTTGTTGGTAGGGTTAGAGGAGTTGAAGAAGTTGTGCCTAGATTGGTTAGAGTGGTTAAGGTAGAGTATAATGATGTTATAAGTTTTAATTATATTGGAGAGGTGGCTGAGGAAAGTGAGAAGATGAGAATTATTTATAATGCGTTAAACTTAGAAATTGAGTTTGGTAGGGTGTTGAAGCGTGGAGATAGAGGTAAAGTGGTAATAGGGCCGAATGTTGCGAAGGGTGATGTGTTTGGTAAGAAGATAGAAGTTGGTAAGAAGATTAATGTTCAAGGCAAGGATTTTGAGGTTGTTGGGATTATGAAAAGAGGAAGTAGTTTTCAGACTAATGATGTCATTATAATGTTGAATGATGATATGGAAGAATTGTTGGGAATAGATGACGAGATAGATATGATAATTGCTCAGATTGATGAGAATGCAGATATTGAGGAAGTTGCTGAGAAGATTGAGGATGCTTTGAGAAAAGATAGGGATTTGAAGAAGGGTGAGGAGAATTTTGCGGTGCAAACTCCACTTCAATCTATAAGTACGGTTAATCAGACTCTTTCGATAATTAATCTCATAATTGTGGGTATTGCTTTGGTGTCTTTGGTTGTTGGGGGGATTGGAATTGCGAATACGATGTATGCTTCGGTGTTGGAGAGGAAAAAGGAAATTGGGACAATGAAAGCTATTGGAGCTATGAATAGAGATATACTTACTATCTTTTTAATTGAGTCGGGGTTGTTAGGGTTTGTTGGGGGTTTGATAGGGGTTTTGATAGGGGCGGGTTTGGCTGTGGGATTGAGTGGGGCTGCGAATGGATTTTTTGGGACTCAACTTATTACAGTTAATCTTTCTATTCCATTGATGGTTAGTGTTTTATTATTTTCAGGAATTTTAGGGATTATTTTTGGAGGGATTCCAAGTTATCAGGCTAGTAAATTGAAACCGGTTGATGCATTGAGAGGTTAGAAGAAGATGATTAAAGATGATAGGATAGTAAAATGATAAATGATTATTTTGTAATTGCAGGGAGAAATCTTAAAGTTAGGAAGACAAGGAGTTTGCTTACAGTGTTAGGGATTTTTTTGGGAATAGTGACTATTTTTGTTTTGATGAGTTTGTCTTTGGGATTGAGGGAATATGTTAATGAGGAATTTGAGAAACTTGGAGGGGATAAGTTTTTTGTGCAACCTAAGGGACAGGCTGGACCGCCAGGAGCTAGTGGGAGTGCGGTTGAACTTACGATTAGAGATGTGGAGGTTGTTGAGAAAATTAGAGGGGTAGAGGAAGTGGCGCATTTTACTGTTGGGAATACAAAAATAGAATATAGAGATCAAGAGAGGTATTATCTTACGTTGGGAGTTCCTACAGATAGTAAGAAAAAGTTTGATTTGGTTTTTGAGACTTTTGGATTGGGGGCTGATGATGGGAGAATGTTGAAGAAGAGTGATAAGAGGAAGGTGATGGTGGGTTATAATTATAGACATCGGAATTTATTTAATAAGCCGGTTAATGCAGGGGATAAAATAGAGTTGAACGATATTGAGTTTGAGATTGTGGGAGTGTTAGAGTCTGTTGGGAACCCGGCTGATGATCAGCAGATTTATGTTAGTATAGATGATTTTAAAGAATTGTTTGGTAGTGGAGATCGAGTAGATTTTATAATGGTGCAGATTAAAAGTGGAGAGGATATTAATAAGGTTGCTGAGGATGCTGAAAGAAAGTTGAGGAAGCATAGGGATGTTGATGAGAAGACTCAAGATTTTAGTATTTCTACTCCGGAGGAATTGTTGGCTACGTTTAGTGTTGTGTTGAACGGGATTACTGGATTTTTGTTGATAGTGGCTTTGATCTCGGCGGTTGTTGGGGGGATTGGGATTGCTAATACTATGTATACTTCAGTTTTGGAGAGGAAGAAGGAGATTGGGACGATGAAGGCGATTGGAGCGAGGAATAAAGATATCTTGGGGATTTTTGTTGTTGAAGCTGGGATTTTGGGATTAGTTGGGGGTTTAATAGGGGTGGGGATTGGGATTTTGATTGCTAAGGCTATCGAGTATGTTATAACAGTTTACGTTGGAGCTAATTTGTTAAGGGCGAGTATGAATATTTGGTTGATAGTTGGTTCTTTGGCTTTTGGGTTTATTGTTGGATTGATAAGTGGTTTTCTTCCAAGTTGGCAGGCGAGTAAGTTGAAACCGGTTGATGCGTTGAGGTATGAGTAGAGAGTTGAGTGTTAGAGGACTTTTGCATTTTATACTTAAAAGTCCTCTAACTGAACTTTTGCCCACCCCTTTTAATTACACAGGGCCCCCACTTAAAACGC
>CAZOQD010000104.1:0-3281 GCA_964581925.1 Candidatus Woesearchaeota archaeon | reverse complement strand
AAACTAGAAATGACCAAACCCGAAATCGACATAGACTTACAAGAAAAAGATGTAGAAAAAGTAGAAGAACTAATCATCAAGAAATACGAATCCAACAACCCCTCAGACTACAACCAACTAATCTTCCAACTAATGGACATCCTATCTACAGAAAAACAAGAAGACGAAAAATCCATGATTTTTGAAGAAAGGCTATTATCAGCATTGAGTAAGACGTTGGGGATTGAGTTGAATTAAAAATTATTTAAATCCAGAACCACTTTCATAACCATCCCACTCTATCCTACATTGAACTTCTCTATCTGCATTTAAAACTCTACTAAAACTTATATAACCACCACCATAATCAAATTTATGATTATCACCATATAATTCAGAAACAAGACTACGTCCACCTCTCAAAGAATCAACCACCTTAAATTCCTTCAAAATTTCTGCCAGTTCATTTATAGATTTATCAGATCTTCTACCACATAGCCCTAAGGTTTTTCTTTTTAAACTAAGCAACCCCTTTATTTCCCATTGTTCATCAGTTAAAGTAAGGTCCCTTTTACATTGTTGTTTTGCTCCTGAAGCAAATTTAGATCTAATTTCAGGATCATTATATGTTACCATATTTATTCTAAAATTACTAGATTTATAAACTTATCTATATTCACCACTACAAAGTTTAAACAAATACCCATCATAAAAAGATGACTTAATCCTAATCACCACAACAATCCTTATAACCAATTTCTCCCTTCCAATCAAAAAGATGCAATCTATAAAACCCACTAAAAACAATAAAATTTATAAACACACTAATACTAAAAAGACTAGCAATCTAACGATTGTGAGTATGATCCCCGGTGATCTAACGGTTGCCGGACGCTTTTATTCTTTAAAATGTAAGAGGTTCAAATGGAAGATACACTAATTTTTGTTGATGATGGATTTTTTGGATTGGTAAAGAAACATTTCCAGATGAAAGATAAAAAGAATAAGAAATATCTACAAACTTTTAGAAATATTTGTAAAAATGAACAATTGAATCTAGAACATCTTTTCATCTACACTGCCCCCCCTTACCAAAACCCTAAACCAACCAAAAAAGAAAACTTACTAATGAAAAAGTACCTAAACATGACAAAAATGTTAAGAGAAAAAGAATGGGTCACATTAAGAGAAGGAAGATGTCAAAAAATAATTAGCCAAGAAGGAAAAGAAGAATTTACCCAAAAAGGAGTAGACGCACTTGTCATACTAGATATGTATGATTTCAAAGAAAAATATCCTAAAATAAAAAAGATAATCTTAATTGCATCAGATTCTGACTTTGTACCAGTTATAGAAAGGATGAGAACAAAAGGTATTGAAATAATCCTATACACATATTTTGATAGAAATAGAAAATCTCGATTTTCTACATCAAATGAATTATTAAAAGTATGCTCCAAATGGGTCAAGTTCAACCAACAATATTTTGAGGATTCAAATTAAAATGGAGAAAATAACTGCGAAGCAGCAATCTAAGGAAGGGTTTCATTCCATATTAGGAGGTTGCATCTAGGAACCTAGGTTCCTGGATTTGGATTATGCTACTAAAAACCCTCTCAATCAAAAACCTAAGAAGCTACACCAACCAAGAAATAACTTTCCCGAAAGGCTCAACCCTATTATCAGGAGACATAGGTTCAGGAAAAACCACAATCCTTCTAGCCATAGAATTCGCACTTTTCGGGATCCAACCAACCCAAAAAGCCACCTCCTTAATCAAAACCGGAGAAGACAATGCAGAAGTCAAACTAGAATTTGAAGTAGATAACAAAGAAATAATAATAGAAAGGAAACTCAAAAGAAGCAAAAAATCAGTAACCCAAGACTACGTCTCAATAACCATAGACAACCAAAAATACAAAGAATCAATAACCGAAATAAAATCCAAAATCTTATCACTATTAAACTACCCCCAAGAATTCTCCAAAAAAACAAACCTCCTCTACAAATTCACAGTTTACACACCACAAGAAGAAATGAAACAAATAATCCAAGAAGCCGGAGAAATTCGTTTAAACACTCTAAGACATGTCTTCGGAATCGACAAATATAAAAGAATCCAAGAAAACACATCCATACTAACCTCAAAGCTTAGAGAAAAAACAAGAACAAACCAAATCCTAACCCAAGATCTAGACGAACTAAAAGAAAACCTAAAAAGTAAACAAGATAACCTAGAAACAAACAAAACCGACCTAATCAAAGCAGAAGAAAACCTAAAACAAGCCCTTGAAAAAAGAGAACTAATAGAAAACCAACAAAGAGAATTAAAAGATAAAATAGAAGAAAGAAAAGATCTAGAATCAGAAAAATCCAAAAACAACGTAATAATCAATGAAAAAAACACCCAAATCAACGGAGCAAGAAACAACATCGAAGAATTAAAAAAACAACTAGAAAAAGCAAGCAAAATAAAATTCAACCAAGAAGAATACAACGCACTAACTCAACACATCGCATTCCAAGAAAATAAAGAAAAAGAACTACAAAATGAATACATGGATTTAATTGGAAAAATCAAATCTCTAGAGAACAAACAAGAAGAAGCCCAATCTCTAATAAGAAAGCTCACCGGTTTAGAAAAATGTCCAACATGCCTTCAACAAGTAACCCAAGAATACAAGGAAGGGATGTCCACAAACGCAAATCAAGAACTCACAGACACCCAAAGAATAATCGAAAACTCCAATAAGAGAAAACAAGAACTAATAAAATCAATCGAAAACTCCAAAAACTCAAAACAAGATTTCGAAAAAAACAAGAACCAACTAGACCTACTAAAAATAAAACTAGAATCCCTAAAAGAAAAAGAAGAAAGAATAACAAAATTCGAAGAACAAAAAAATACATTAGAAAAAGAAATAACCAATTTAAAAAACAAAGTAAAATCCTTAGAAGATTCAATAAAAGGCTACGACAAATACCAAAATCAATTCGACGAAAAAGAACTCGAATTAAAAGAAGCTAAGAAATCAGAAAACCTATCTATGATTAAAAAAGTAGAAATAAAAAAAGAAATCCAATTCTCAGATCAACAAATCCTAGAATCAAAAGAAAAAATCGAAAACAAACAAAAAATAAAACAACAAACCGACAAAATCAAAGAACTAGAATCCTGGCTCTCTCAGAAATTCGTAGAAATAATCACCTTCACCGAAAAACAAGTAATGACAACACTAAAAGATGAATTCTCAAAACTCTTCTCAAAATGGTTCTCAATCCTAGTCTCAGACAACCTCTCA
>CAZOQD010000103.1:0-3288 GCA_964581925.1 Candidatus Woesearchaeota archaeon | reverse complement strand
AATAAACATAAAACAACCATCTTAAAACAACCAAAAAACACAAGCATACCAATTCTAACCCAACATGAAATTCAACCACAATACAATATCTTACGGTGTAAACCAAGATTGCACTCAAATACAAAAACAAAGAATCGTTAGTGGTTTCACCGAAATTAACAAGGCAGTCCCCATCATAAAATTCCAATCTTCTTTCTCAGATCCAGACATTGAAGTAAGCTGTTCAGAGGAACAAAAGAAAAACACAGAATACGACGGAAAAAAATACTTCATAGCTGGAGAAGGAGGAGCAAAAGAAATAATCCAAACAGGAAATCACCACATCATAACCGAGGGCATTGTCTATTTATTCAAAGAAAACAAAAAAGCAATAAAATGCGACTATCCAAATATAGAGGTCCACGAAATACTTCATGTCCTAGGTTTTGACCACACCGACAACGAAGAAAGCATAATGTTCCCTTTCCTAACTGACTGCGATCAAACCTTAGATCAATCAATAATCCAAGAACTAAACAGACTATACTCAGAAAACAATCTCCCAGAACTTTCTTTCGAAAGCTTCACAGCATCAAAATCCGGAAGATACATAGATTTCAATCTAACAATAAGAAACTCAGGATCAATTAACTCCCAACCATTCGTACTAGCAATCCTAGACAACGAAGACGTAATAGAAACACGAGAAATCGATTCAATAAACTTCGGCGCCGGAATAACTCTATCAACCACAAACCTAAAACTAAAAAGAAAAAACCCCGACACAATTAAATTTATCCTAGACAGAGAAAACAAAATCAAAGAAATTAACGAAGATAACAACATTGCAGAGATAAACCTAGATTAAACACATAAACTTTCACTCATCATCCTCTTCCAACGCTTCTTCAATTATCTCACTATCTAACTCATTATTTTCTTCTTCCATAAAACCCGATAAAACTTACCATTTTTAAACCTTTTCCATAAAATTCACTACTATTTTTATGAACAAATAATCAAACCAAACTAACCTTAATCATCTTTATCTCTTCTAACGGCCTATCCTGACCATCAGTCGCAGAATTAACAATCGCATCAACCACATCCATCCCCTCAACAACCTCTCCAAAAACAGGATGCTTACTATCTAAAAAATTATTATCATTAACATTAATAAAAAACTGACTCCCTCCAGAATCGGGTCCTGAATTAGCCATACTTATAGTCCCACGATTATTCTTATTCCCACCAGCATGAGTAAACTCATCCTTTATCTCATATCCAGGTCCACCCATCCCAGTCCCCCCCGGATCCCCTCCCTGAACCATAAAACCCGGGATCACCCTATGAAACACAACCCCATCATAAAACCCTTTCTCAACCAACCCAACAAAATTCCCAACCGTAACAGGCATATCGTCATACATCTCAATAACAATATCTCCCTTACTAGTCTCTAACTTAACTTTCTTCCCCGATCCATTTCCACTATCATCACTATTCATCATCTTATATCCCACAAACAATAAACCAACCACAACTATTACTATTATAAAGATTGTGGTTTGCGATTTTTTGTTTATCATACCAATTAAAAATCCTAATACTATATAAGTTTTATCAATCATTCAGAACAAAATCTCATCAATCTTTCCACCTCTGAATAATATTGCCGAAATCCCTCAGCCGATTTTAAATATTCCAGAATATCATCATCCACATACACCTCAACAGAACCATAAGCTAAAGTATGGGTTCCGGTTTTTTCCATTCTTCTCGTTCTTTTCTTCAATTCACGCCTTTCACTATATAACTTACAACGATTATTTAACGTCATTACATCTCCTTCAACATTATCAAAAGTCCCAAAAACTAATCTTTCTATCTCTCCGTTAATCTTGTAATTACTATGGTAATATAAAATAAAAGCTCCCTTTTCAACACCCTCTAATTTCCCTTCAAAACTCTTTTTCATCAATCCATCCCACCCATTCCCATCCCCGGAGGCATCCCCCCCATTCCCCCACCAGAACCACCACCCTTAGAAGCCAAAACATCATCAATCCTCAAAATCATAATCGCAACCTCCGACGAACTCGAAATAGCCTGCCTCTTTATCCGAGCAGGTTCAATAATCCCTCGATCAAAAGCATTCTCAACCTTATTAGTAAAAATATTAATCCCAGCATAAACATCATTCTGATCATGCCTAGCCTTCAACTCAGTAAGTATATCAATAGGATCAAGCCCAGCATTCTCAGCCAATGTCAAGGGCACAAACTCAAGCGCATTAGCAAATTCCCTAACCGCCAACTGCTCCCTTCCAGGCAATGAATTAGAAAACTCCTGAAGCCTCTTACTCAACTCCATCTCAATAGCCCCCGCACCCGCCACAACCTTCTTATCTTTTATAACACTAGCAACATCTCCCAACCCATCCTTAATTGCACGTTCCATCTCATCCATAACATGCTCACTCCCCCCATGAATCAAAATAGTTAAAGCCTTAGGATTATCACAACCTTGCACATAGGTCATCCTCTCATCTCCTTGCTTAGCCTCCTCAACCGTCTGAGCCCTCCCCAAATCATCCACGCCAACTTCCTTCAGATTACTAATTATCTTACCTCCAGTCGCCCGCGCCAAGTTTTCCATATCCGATTTAGCAACTCTCCTCACTCCATAAATCCCTTCCTTCGCCAAATAATATTGAACAACATCATCAATCCCCTTCTGACAAAAAACAACACTAGCCCCGCTACTCTTAATCTGACCAACCATCTCCTTCAACATCCTCTCCTCTCTATCCATAAACTCTTGCAACTGCCCAGGATTATTAATCGAAATCTTCGCATCATCCGGACTCTTCAACTCCAACGCTTCAGAAAACAAAAGAATACTGGCCCCATCAACCCTAACAGGCATATCAATACTAGCTCTCTCCTTATCAATCACAATCCCTTTAATCAACTTCGTACTCTCAATCCTACTGCTTTTATTTTTACTTATTTTAATATTCTCCAGATCAACATTACCATCACTTTCAACCTGCCGAACCGCCTCAACAACAATATCCGCAAACTTCTCCTTAACACTCTCAGCCCCTTTCCCAGTCATAGCCGTCATAACCACCTGCCTCAAAATATCCTCTCGATCACTAGTCACATCAACACTCAACTCGTCCAAATACTCACGAGCCTTCTCCGCAGCCAAATTATAACCTTTAGTAATAACTGTAGGATGAATCTTCATATCCAACAACTTCTCCGCATTCTCCAACAACTTCCCCGCCAACATCACCGCAGT
>CAZOQD010000102.1:0-3325 GCA_964581925.1 Candidatus Woesearchaeota archaeon | reverse complement strand
GTGTTGACATATGGCCTTCGTAGATTCCATCGAATAGTCTTACTTCCTCGTTGTTTGCTTCGCATATTTCACACGTCTTCATTTTACTTCTTTTGTAAAATAATTACAGGAAATTGCTTTTTATTGTTATTTGTTGTGAGAAATAACTATTCAAAACGGGTTAGAAGTTCTTCTATCGTTTGTAGTTCTGTTATTTTTTGCTCTCTGTTTATTAGTATTAGAGGTAGTTGGTCTTCTGTTATTTGGTATTGTTCTAATAAGAGGTTTATTGAAGATATGCCGTTATCTGCGGCTAGAGGGATTAAAAGTATTTCATTACCTTTTTCTTGTTTTAGTTCTGCAAGTAGTTTAGAGAATACATTTTGTTTAGCCTTTGTATCAAAACTTGGTTCATTAAAATCGTAGAAGTAAACAACTTCATAGTATGTGTTTTTACATTTTTGTTTGATTTTTATTGAGTTCAATAAGAGCATAGTTCGTAGCATGTCGTATTTTTTGTGTTCTAGTTGAATTTGTTTGGTTAATCTTGAGGCTTTTTTGTATCTATCCAGAATTTTTGCTTCTTCAAAAATTCTGTCTGCGAATGCTATATTTTCATTAATGGCTTGTTGACAGTTGAATTGTCCTAATGAGTATATTTCAGTTTGGAGTCTTATGTCTAGGAGGCTTATTTCTGATAGGTCGTAGAGGTCTGATATTTTAGCTGTTCTTGAATTCTCTAGAAGGACTCCAGTTAGGATTCCTGTGCTGAATATGAGGATTGTTATTATTAGTGCTTGCCAAAATGCGTGTTTTTGATTTGTCATCTTAAATGCTATCTCCAAACTGCCCTTCCTCTTGCAAAATGGTAAAGAGCATTTACCATAATGAATGGGTAGAGGATGAGGTAGAATATTAGGTAGAATGGTATGTTTAAAATGTTTTCTCTCTTGAGGATTTTTTCTTTTAGGACAGACATGATCAATATTAGATAGAGGAGCCCGAAGATGAATAGTATTATTCCTAAATAGTTTAGGATGCTCGGAGTTATATACAATTCGTTTAGAGAGAGAATGGGAGTTTGGGTTGCTATAGAATATTTTGTTAATAGGAAATTAGAAATTAGTCTTGTTGAGATTAGATAGAAGAAAATTGAGAGGCCGACTAGACCTAAGAACAAATTGATTATGAAGAATGGGATGATGAATATTCCTAGCATTCCTTTTCTTCCAATGATTCTCCAGTATTTTTGGATACATTGTAAACCGCCTATGTTCCATCGTCTTCTTTGAACGAACCAGGGTTTTAATTTCTTTGGGACTTGACTGTGAACACCTGCTGAAAGGCTCATTTTTCTGTCCCATCCATTATAAGCTAAGTGCCAAGTTGCTTCGATATCTTGAGTTAGATTTTTTTCATCGAAACCTCCTATTTCATCTAAAGCTTTTTTTCTGTATAAAGCTAAGGGGCCTGGAGTCACGTAAATTGCATCCACGTATTCTAAGAGTTTTCTTCCGAAGGAAATTGCGATGTATTCGATTGCTTGTAGTTTCTCCCAGAGAGTGTTTCTGTTTCTTGCTAGAACGGGGCAGGTTACAGCTCCTACTTTTTCATCGTCAAAGAAACCTACCATTTTTCCTATGCTGTCTTTGGTTGGGAAAGAATCTGCATCGACAACGGCGATTAGCTCACTAGTTGCGTGTTTTAATCCTACATTTTGAGAACCTGCTGCATTTCCTAAGTTTGTTTCATTATTAATTAATTTAAGTTTGGGGTATTTTTCTAGAAGAGATTCTACTATTTCTTTCGTTCTATCTGTTGAGCAATCGTTTACTACTATTACTTCTTTGATGTTATCATATTCGATCTCAAAAATGTGGGCGATTGAATCTTCTATTGAATCTTCTTCATTATAAGCTGGAACTACAAAACTAACTCCGTAGTTTATTGATGGTTCTGGATAGTTGAAGAAGATTTTCTGGTTTCTGAAATATATTATTAGGAAAAAGCTTAACATGTAAATTGAAATGAACATGTACGTTAGATATACATAGGGAAGGAGTTCCATATCTAAGATGACCTAAAGTTTTCTTCGATGTATCTTTCCTCTAATAGCTCAATACTTTCGAATCTATCCATAGATATTACCTCCCAATTTCTCCCTCTCCTTCTTCTTTATTGTTTTCTCCCTCTTTATTATCTTCTGTTGAGTTATTTTCTTGAAGGTCTAAGTGGTTCTCGCTTTGTTCAGAATCCTCTGTCTCATCCAGGACATTTTTATTGTCCTGGAGATCTGAGGAATCTTTGGATCCCTCTGGACTTTCCAGAACAGCAGAGCTGTTCTGTAAATGAAAATAATCAAAGAAGTCGTCGCTTAGTTTGAGTTCTTTGGTGTGGCCGATTTTTTTGGCGGTTAGGAGTCCGGTGGAGGTGAAGGTTTTGATGTGGTCGTAGGCTTTGTTTCCTCGGATTTTTATTATGACTGATTGTTTTACGGGTTGTTTGTAGGCTATTACTGCGAGTGTTTCTTGTTCGGCTTTTGTGAACTCGCTGGAACCGGTTGCTAGTTTGTTGATCATGCTTACGTGTTCTTGGCCTACGTCCATTTTCCACATGTTATCTCTATGGACTATTTCGATTGCAGAGTCGTTGTTTTGATATCGGTCTATTAGTTTTTCAATTAGTTCTTTTAGCATTAAGGGGTTTACGTCAGTTAATAGGACAAGTTCTTGGAGGGTTAGATACCTCGCTGAGAGGAATAGAGCTGCTTCTATTTTTTTTGTGTTTTCTAGGTCGGTTGATTCTTCTAAGTCTGCTATTGTTTGTGAGCTTACTTGTTTTTGATCTTCCATTTAATAAGGAATAATCAGAGAGATTTAAAGGTTTTGCCAATAGATTGGTAATATTTAAATAGTGAAATGGGTGTTTATAGGAACTGGAAAATGGTGAAGATTAGAGCTGTAATATTTGATTTGGATGATACGTTGCATGATGCTAGTTATTTGAGTCAGAAATCTGTTCCAGAAGTTATTCAGAAAATGAAAGATCTTGGAGTGAAGGTTTCTCTTGAGGAAGGTATGGAGAATTTTAGAGAATTAATTAGAAATGATCCTGGGAATAAGTTTGATAAATTAGCTGAGATGCATGGTCTTGAGAATAATGGTGAGATAATGAAGGCTGTAAGGTTTGTATATAAACATCCTCGCTTGGATAATATGAAGATTTTTCCTGGAACGTTGCCTGCTCTAAAAGAATTAAAGGGAAAATTTAGATTAGTATTATTAAGTCAAGGGCAACCGGATAGTCAAAATAAAAGAGTTGATGCCCTTGGGATTAGAGATTATTT
>CAZOQD010000101.1:0-3327 GCA_964581925.1 Candidatus Woesearchaeota archaeon | reverse complement strand
TCTTTTATCTTGTTATATCTATCATCAATTTTTTCCTTATATTTTGGATCTTTAAGAAATCTTTCTATTGCTTTTCTTGAAATTCCTAAATACCTATTTAGACTTATATAGTGGGAAAATATATCATCTTTCTTTATACTTAAAACTGGATAGATACCTTCTTTTTCTTTAAATTTTTCATCATAGAATCTTAACCAGTCTGTTAATAAAAATAATGGAATGAATTTTCCCCTTATTACAAGTAATTCATCATTTCTAATTTCTTTTTTGAATTTTTTAACTAATGATTTTTCTTCAAGTTTAATGTCAGATAACGTAGTAATTGGCCTACTCTGAACAATATAGAATTTTCCTTTATCCTTAGCCCATTCAATATCAACAGGAAAATTATAATGATCTTCAATTTTAACAACTAATTTTGATAATTCGGTAATCTCTTTTTCATCTAAAACTTGTTTCTTCCCTTCATCCCCTAGTTCTTTCCACTCATTTCCTCCACCCTCAACTCCAAATAACCCCTTAGATTGCTCATTTACGTTAATATCAATGATATTCCAATCTTGTTTATTCACAACATAACTATCAGGAGTTATCTGCCCAGAAACTATAGCCTCTCCTAGACCTAATCCTGCCTCAATAATCAACTGATTCCTATCTTCAGTAACTGGATGGACTGAAAAAGCTATGCCTGATTCTTCACTTTCAATCATCTTTTGGATAACTACTGCTACAGAGATGAAACTTTTTTCTAGTTTCTTTTCAAATCGATAAAAAATAGCTCTAGGGGTAAAAAGAGATGCCCAGCATTTCTTCACATTTTCTAACAAATTATCCTTAGTTGTATTTAAAAATGTGTCCAACTGGCCAGCCCATGCAGCATCTGCACTATCCTCGGAAGTTGCGCTAGACCTTACTGCAACATATTTAGCCCCTAATTCTCCAAATTCGCTAATAATCTCTACAGCAATGTCCTTTGGCATTTTGGAGTTTAATATGAGTGATTGAATTTTTTCAGAAGCTTCTTCAACTGTGTGAATTACTTCTACATCAACTTTTCCTAAAATTGCCTTTATCTCAGCATTTAGATCCGTTTCTTTGATAAATTGTTCAAATGAATCTGCTAATACTACAAATCCTTCTGGAACCGGAATTCCAGATTGAATCATTTCTCCTAATGAAGCACCCTTGCCTCCAGCTATATCTACGCTTTCCTTAGTCAATTCTTCAAAACTTTTAACCCACTTCATATCAAACCTAAAAAACATGGCTAAATAAATTTATCGTTTCTAATCTAATTCAATTTATAATATCCAAACTCACAACATTTAAAAATCAGCAACCCCCTAAATTAACCTCAAAAGAGGAAAATGATAATAGCAAAAAACATCAAAAATATTAGAAGAGCCATAGCATTCACACTAATCAGTCTGGGAATATTCGCAGTTATAATCAATAAACTAATATCCTCAAATTTCTGCATTAAATGCATCCCTTCGAACGAACTCAATGTTTTTCTTATATTCTTATTTGTAGAAATAGTCTTCATAGTCTGTGGTGCCTCACTATTAATTTTAGAAAGTTATCCTCCAGAAATCCGGAACTAAAAAGATTAAACAAACCTTATAAACAATAAATCCTTCTCACTAACATTAAAAGAGGAAAAATGGTCTGGCTAGAAGTAGAAACAAAAGTAGCAATCCCTAAGGACGAAGTATCCAGCCTACGAGATAAAATAAAACAAATAGCTAGGTTCAAAAAAGAAGGAAAGAAATCTGACGATTATTTTGCAATCCAAAAAAAAGGTTACCCCAAAAAAGCCTTCCGTATCAGAAAAATGAAGGATACTTACGAAGTAACTTTCAAAAAATGGATTAAAAATTACTGGACTAAACAAGTCGTAGTTAAACAAGAATTCGAATTCAAATTAAAAGGAAAGGAGGAAGTTAACAATCTTCTAGCACTATTCAAAGATCTAGGTTTCACAGAATGGGTCAAAAAAACAAAATACAACGAAACTTATTCTTACAAAAAAGACAAAAGACTAAACATAGAAATCAACAACGTAAAACACCTAGGATACTTCATGGAAATAGAATACCTAGCCACAAAAAGCGAAATCAAAACCGCCAGAAATAAAATAATAAAAGTCCTAAAAGAATTAGAAATCCCAAACAACTGGATAGACAACACCGGCTACACAAAAATGCTCTGGTACAAAGGAACAAAAGACAAACATAAATTTATCGATTAAACCTAATTATTAAAATATAAACACATGGCAATTAAATACATTACAAAAAAAGGAAACAAATACTGGCCCAGCAAGGCCATGAAAGAAATAGCTTATGTTAACAACCCAAAAATCTATAAAGAAGCCGATAAAGATCCAAAAAAATTCTGGGCTAAAATAGCTAAAGAAGGACTAGACTGGGAAGAACCTTGGACAACTACATACGAAGAAAAACTCCCCTACTTCAAATGGTTCAAGGGAGGAAAACTAAACTTCTCCTATAATTGCATAGACAGACATCTTTTCAAAAACGCAAACAAACCAGCACTAATCTTCGTCCCAGAACCAACAAACGAAAAACCCACAATACTAACCTACAGAGAACTCCATGAAAAAGTCTGCAAATTCTCAAACATCCTAACCAAATACAAAATAAAAAAAGGAGACGTAGTCTCTATCTACCTACCTTTAATCCCCGAAGCATTAGTAGCCATGTTAGCTTGCACAAGAATAGGAGCCATCCACTCAGTAGTATTCTCTGCATTCTCAAGCGATGCATTAAAAGCAAGAATCCAAGATGGCAAAGCAAAACTCCTAATAACTGCCGACGGATACTACCGACGTGGAAAACCAATAAACCTCCTAAAAAAGGCAAAACAAGCAGCAAAACGTACAACAGTAAAAAAAATAATCGTAGTCCCAAGATTAAAGAAATCTGTAAGAGGATTAAAAATACGTGACTTCAATAAAGAAATGAAAACAGCTAGTAGTAAGTTCATTCCAACAACAGTCAAATCAGAAGACCCAATGTTCATCCTCTATACCTCTGGAACAACCGGCAAACCAAAAGGAGTTGTCCACGACACAGGAGGCTACGCAACACACGCATACATCACAACAAAATGGAACTTCAATTTAAAAGACAACGACGTAATGTGGTGCACAGCTGACATCGGCTGGATCACAGGACATACTTACGCATTTTACGGACCTCTATTAAACGGTTCAACAACTCTAATCTATGAAGGCTCTCCAGATTTCCCAAAACCAGATCGATGGTGGAGAATAATTGAAAAACACAATGTAACTGCATTCTA
>CAZOQD010000100.1:0-3353 GCA_964581925.1 Candidatus Woesearchaeota archaeon | reverse complement strand
AAGCATACTGCGCCGACTTCTTCTTCAAGCCCTTCCCAGTATAAACCCTCTTCTTAACAATCTCCAAATAATTATCCGCAAACATCTTAAAGAAAAACCTCTCAACTTCAAGCTTCGCCTGAGAATACTCATACTTCTCAAAACTCTCACTACAAACCTCAACCAACTCGTCAACCCTATCCAAAAACAAACTATCTATCTTCTCCAACCGAGCAGGCTTCTTCCCATCCCAATCTTCAAGATTCATAAAAACAAACCTCGAGGCATTCACTAACTTATTAAGAAGCTTCTTCCCCGCAACCAAATCTTGTTCCTGATAATCTAAATCTCCCCCAAGCTTCGAACCAGCCGCCCAGAACCTAAGAGCATCAGCCCCATACTCATCTATAACTTTCCTAGGATCAATTGAATTACCTTTACTTTTACTCATCTTTTCCTTACCTAAAGTAACAACTCCCGAAATCACGACATCCTCCCAAGGAATCTTCTTCTCATGATACATCGACTTAATAATCGTATAAAACGCCCAAGTCCTAATTATATCATGAGCCTGAGGCCTAAGCGAATACGGAACCTTAACCTTACCATCAACCAACGAACTAGCAATCTTTGGAGTCATCGAACTCGTCATCCAAGTATCAAGCACTTTCGACTCACCCTTCATATCCTTCTTACACTTACCACATTTCTTCTTAACCTGCAACGGATCAACCGGCAACTCACTAACCTTAGCAACAACAACCTCCCCACATCCACAATTCCAAACCGGAATCGGAACCCCAAAATGCCTATCACGACTTATACTCCAATCCCACTCCAACCCATTAACCCAATTCTCATACCGCTTATACATAAACTTAGGATTCCAATTTATTTTCTTACCTTGCTTAATCAACTCCTTCTTCTTATCAAGAACCTTAACAAACCACTGCTCCGTCGAAATAAACTCCACATCCGTCCCGCATTTATCATGAACATTCGTCACATGATTTATTTCCTTCTGCCCATCAATCAACCCATTATTCCTCAAATCATCCAATATCTTTTTCCTAGCTTCTTTAATCTTCAACCCTTCATAACCCTCAACACTTATCTTCCCATCCTTCCCCAAGATCATACGAGGCTCAAGATCATGCCGATTAATCGCATCAACATCAAACTTATCCCCATAACTACAAATCATCAAAACCCCAGTCCCCTTATCTATCTCAGCACTCTCATCCTCAACTATTGGAACCTCCTGACCAAAAATAGGAACCCTCGCCCTCTTCCCAACATACTTCTTATACCTCTTATCTTTAGGATTCACAAAAACCGCAACACAAGCCCCCAACAACTCCGGACGCGTCGTAGCAATCAACAAATCTTTCCGACCTTCAGAATCCTTAGATTCTGAACTTGCCACCCGACCTTCAGGATCTTTAGATCCTGAACTTACTATCTCAAACTTCAAAGTAGAAAACAAACTACCTCTTTCCTTATCTTCCAACTCCGCCTGAGCAATAGCCGTCTGACACTCCGGACACCACAACGTCGGAAACTCCTTCTTATACGCAATCCCTGAATTATACAACTCAATAAAAGACTCCTGACTTATCTTCCTAGAATTATCATCAATCGTCGAATAAATCACATCATAATCGCAACTCACCCCAATATCCTTCCAATCCTGAATAAAATCCGGAGTAATCTCCTTAAGAGTCTTCAAACACAACTTAATAAAATCCGCCCGACTCATATCCTTACTCCTAACCTTCTTCAACCTCTCAACCAACCTCTCCGTAGGCAACCCATTATCATCCGTCCCAAACGGATAAAACACCCCCTCCTTCATCCTCCGATACCGCGCAATAAAATCCTGCTGCGCATACGAAAACGCATGCCCAATATGCATCTTCCCACTAACCGTCGGAGGCGGCGTATCTATACTAAACCCACATTTCTTAAAATCCGTCCTATAAACCTTCTCCTTATCCCAAAACCTAAGAATCTTCTTCTCAACTTCCTTAACATCATACTTTGCCATCTCTATCAAGAGTTAAAATATGTTTTAAAACTTTCTACTGGCTAAAAATTAGTGGAGAGCGCCACCGCCGGGAGTCGAACCCGGAGTTCTCGAACAAGAACAACTGCTTATCAAACAGCAACCTTACCGTTAGGATAACAGTGGCATTCTCTCCAAAATCAGATAGATAAAAAGATTTATATAGTTAATCCACCTAAACAAATCAACTCTCGGACAAGAACCTTACCGTTGGGTCTTATCAACCCTTTTTATTTTCTATTAAATAAATCTAGAAATTATCCTCACTCAAGCTAATTTTATAAACAACCCTCACATCAACTTGTTAGGCGAAATTTGAAAAAACAAACACTTTTAAATATGATAATTTTAGCAATTTTATGAAAGCGGAATTCTTTTTACAACAAATCAGAAATGAGTTTCCACAGGTAGAGTGGAAAAAATATCGCATACTTACTCATGGTTGGGACCATGTAGTTATTGTTTTTGATGAAAAGCTCATTTTTCGCTTCCCAAAGGATGCTGAATATAAAGAAGAGTCCAGAAATGAAACACAATTGCTCAAGTTTTTGAAAAAAAGAGTAAAGGTCGGTATTCCCGAATATACCTTTGTATCTAAAGATAAGTCACTTGCTGGATACGAAATGCTGAATGGTCGAGAGCTTAAATTATCTCACTATAAACGCTTTACTCACTCGGAAAAAGAAAAGTTTGCTAAACAAATGGCTGGTTTTCTTACTGGTTTACACTCAACCCCAGGCTCAGCTATTTCAAAGTTCAATATAAATGTAGATAATTCAAGTAAAGATTATAAAGAACTTGCTAGCAATACAAAGAATTTTCTTTTTCCTCGCTTCAATAAAAAAGAAGTTTTGATAGCCGAAAAATATTTGGATGAATTGAAAAGCGCTCTCGACCAAAGTAATTATCAAAATGTGCTAACTCATAATGATTTAACTTGGGAACATATACTTTGGAATAAAAATAAAGTAAACATTATTGACTTTAGTGACCGCACATTTGGAGACCCAGCAAGTGATTTCGCAGGATTGTGGGAATATGGACAAAAACTTGTTCATAGAGTTTATGAATTGTATCGAGGCAAAAAGGATGACCAACTTTTATATAGGTCACAATTGTATTTCAAAAGAATTCCGCTTTTTATAATGAAAGATGCACTTGATGGTTATCCGTGTACTTTTAAAGAAGGATATGAGATGTTTAGAAAAAGGTATAAAATTGCTAAAATTAAATAAGAATGTGTTTGTTTTTTCAAACTCAAGGGGACGTTGCACTTATTTTTTCTTCCGTTACTCTCCAGAAAAAATAC
>CAZOQD010000099.1:0-3358 GCA_964581925.1 Candidatus Woesearchaeota archaeon | reverse complement strand
CCCGATATTTTTTTTACTTGCTGAATTAATTCTTGTGTTTTCCATAGTTTATTTTTTATAAGACAATTTATTATATAAATTCCCCTTAATCTAAGTATTAATGAGTATGCAGTTGAATCTCCAGTGTTTTTTTGTTCTAGTTCTTTATCTAAATCTATTGCTGCTTTGTTCATGCTCATGGCCGATTTAGTTGTTTCTATATGCCATTTGAGGTTTTTGTAAGTTAGTTTGGTTTTTTTGTATTCTTCTAGGAGATTGTTGTTTAGGATTGGTTTGGCTTCTATAATCCAAGGTAATAGTGGTAATGCGTTTGTTTTTAGTTGTTCTTTTAGTTGTTCCTTGGGTATTAGTGTTAACTCGTATTTTCCTTCCACTATTCTATGGTTTTTGTTTGTTGTGATTACTAGTAAATCTATATCGCTGTCTGGGGTTTGTTCGTTTCTTGCGTGGCTTCCTATGAGGTAAATTCCTAGAGTTATTGGGAGAAGATTGTTTTTTGTTAGAATTTGTAGGGTTTTTTGGGTTATGTCTTCTATTGATTCTTCTATTAATTCTATTCTTGCCTTGCTACCTTGCCAGGATTTAGGTAGGACTACGCCTGCTGAGTTTCCTATTTTTACTATTGGTTTTATTAGTTGTGTTTCCATATGTTATAACATGTTATAACATTTATAAAGGTTTTGGTTTGATTTTTTGGTTCGAGAAAGATATTTAAAGTTGTTTTATTATATGATTGGATGAAGAAGGTGTTTGGATATTTGATTGCGTTTTTGGGTTTATTAGTTTTAGCTAGTAATTCGGCGATTGCTCGGCAGCAGGTTGAGTTTTTGGCGGGGATTGATAAGTTGGTGTTGTTGATTCCTGGTCTTGTACTTGTTTGTTTGGGGGTTGTTATTTTGATTGTTCTTGGGGGTGGTTCTTCGAAGGGTGGGAAGGTTAAGCATGTTTCGGAGGAGGTTCCGATTTACAAAGGTGAGGGGAAGAAAAGGCGGATTGTGGGGTATAAGGCGGAGTAGGGGACCTTGGAATAAGTGGTTAAGATTTTTAGTTAATTCTCAATGTCGTCAATTCTTATGGTTTTTCTTCCGGAGAATTTTGCGTTTCTCATTGCATCATTGATTATTTCATTAGTATTTTGCTCTATATCTTTTAGTATTTTTTCTATTGCTTTATTGGAGATTGAAAAACTATTCTCTTTTGCTATTCTTTTTATTTTGGTTTTGTTCATTGTTAATATTTAACAGATAAGTGATATTTATTTTAATTTTGTTAATAATTAATTAGTATCCTTTTTGTTTTATATTTAATATTCCATTTATTCAATAATTCTTTTAATAGTTCTTCTTTAGGTGTTGGGACAATAAATGAACCTTTTCCTAAGTATTCTCCCTTTTCTTGGTATATTAGGCCGTCCTTTTTTCGACCATATAATGCATATGAAAATTGTACTTTTTTTGATTTTGTTAAATTGTTTAGGGAAAAAGTAAATAGTGATTTAGAGGAGAATCCGATTAAATCTGCGATTCTTTTGTTGTGCTTTAGGCTAAATCCTTCGTGAATTATAGCTTGGAATATTTCTTCGGTAAATAGTTTGTCAGCATAACTTAATTCAAGATGTATTTCTACGTTGTTTTCTATACTTGCTATTTCGTCTTTTAATTTTGGGAGTATTTTTTCTGCTTTTTCATAATTTTTCTCAGTGAATATAACTATGATATCAAGATCGTTTGGATTTTTCTTATCTTTTAAATATGAACCTATTATGATGATGTCAAGAATTATAGGTTCGCTAAAATATTTTTTTATTTTTTTTCTTATCTTAGTTATCTGTTGTTTTAATGTTTGCATGGTCGAATGCCTCTAGGATTTTATTTTTTAAAATATTCAGTTCTGTTTCTTCAATTTCGCTTGTATATGTTTCTCTGTATATTAAAAATAGAGAATTTGTTATATCATATAAAAATGGGATGTGTTCTTTTAGTAAGGCGAATCTTTCAAAATGGTTTTTAGCTCTTAATTCTTTTCTTAAAAGCATTAAGTCATTGATTGCGGAGAGTGATTTGAAATAGTTTGATGCGGATTCTGATTTCATACCTACCGATTTTCCGTACTCGGCTAGTTTGAAATAGTTTTGTGCTTTTCTAGACAAACTTTCTTCATTATCCATTTGTTAATGACTTTCCTTTGGTATATAAACTTGTTGTTTTTGTTAATGGTTAACATTTGGTTATGGGTTGAAGTGGATGGATGGGGGTTTGATAGTTAGGGGTGGTTCTTCTAAAAATATGGTGAAGCATGTTTCGGAGGAAGTTCTGATATGTAAGGGGGAGGGGAGGGAGAAGGTGGGGATTGTGTATAAGAGTGTTGGGAAGTAATTATCTATTGTGAATATTTCCTGGAAAATTGAGAGATCTTTTTATAGAGTTATCAAAAATAATGATTATGATTGTGAGAATTATTATTCCAATCATAATGTAAGTCTTTTGATCAAGAGTGAGCGGTGATAGGTTATTTACTAAGAATATAGAAATAATTCCATAAAAAACAAAAAATAGTTTTCTAATGCCCTGAGTAATACTTCTCGCATACATAAAAAATATTGCGAAAAGTAATGGGAATATTAATAATAATGTGGTTCCAGTATAACCGTAAAGATTAAATGTAAAGAGTAGTTCATTAAATTCTATATAATACATAGCAATTAATCCTGCAGATATACCAACTATTATTGCAACTTTTTTTTGTTTTAGAAATTTTATTAGGACTTTATAGGTTATGTAAAATGTAATAAAAAAGAGAAAAAAGTTTAGTAGGGTGTTTGTAGATAATAGTTCTGAAATAAATTTTAACGGCATTTTATTCTTTTTGTAACTCTCTAATCCGTTTTATTATTTCTTTTCTTTCTTGGCTATATTCATGTCTGGATCTAAATCTTCCTGCTACCCAGTCTTTTTTTAAATCATCTAAATCCTTTAATAATTTTCTTATCATTTTTTTGTTAGTTCTATTCATGACAAAGTTTATATCAGAAAATGCAAAGTATTTGTTTATTGATTTATCAAAGAATAAAAAGATAAATGCACATATCAATGTGAGTATGTATATGTAGTTAGCTTCTGGAGGGATGCTGCCTGCTCTAACTTTTTCAGACCAGATGAATCCCATTATTGCCATGTAAAGAACCCAGAATACTTTTCTTCCATAACTCCCGATTTTTGAAATTTCTATGAAATAAAAGAAGATTATTAGGGGTAAGATAGATGTTATTGCAATACCTATTACTCCGTATTGTAAGAAGATACTTTCAAAGAATTCATTTTGATTTATGAATCTGATTCCTAAGATAGAGATAATAATT
>CAZOQD010000098.1:0-3373 GCA_964581925.1 Candidatus Woesearchaeota archaeon | reverse complement strand
TAAAGACAGAGGTTTCTCTAAAGACCGAGACTTCAAAAGAGACAGAAGTTTCTCTTAAGAGTTGTTTTGTGTTTTGGTTTGTTTCTTTTTCGTTCGTAGTATCTGTTGTTTTTCCTTCGTTGTTTATTTCTCTGCTTAGTTCTGATAATGGGTGGCCTTTGCATTTTAGCTCGAAGGATTTGTAGAATCCGAAGGGGGCTCTGCTGATTTTGTGTTTTTTGATAATAGTTTGTCTGCTTGTTCAAGGGTTTTGAGGGCGAAGTCGGGTTTGGATAATGAAGATGATAGGTGGGCATAGGGATAGAGGACTATGTTTTTGGCGTTTACCTGGGTTGCTAAGTTTTCAATTTCTTTTGTGTATTGTTTGACTATGGAAGAATTTGTTTCGTCTTGCTTTTCTATTGCTGTTAGAATTACTAGTGGGTCTTTGACGGTTATCTCTTTTTCCCTAGTTTTTGAAAGTTCTTCTGGTTTTCTTAGGGCTTTTTTTAGGGGTTTGAATTTTATGTAGTCGCAGTGTAATGATAGGAGTTTCATTCTTTTAATAGATAAGAGGATTTTATAAGGGTTTTGGATGGAAATGTTTTCAAAAGATAAAGCGAGGTTAGTTCAGTGTGTTAATCGTTTATACTTACAGAATGTAACATTTCTTCTAACCCCGTATAATAAACCCCTAAAGATTCGAATAGTTTCATTAATATTTCATCTCCAGGAAATTTTTTACCGGATTTATATTCTGAGAAAGTGCCTTCGCTCACTCCAATTTCCTCAGCAACTCTCGAAGCGGTTTTATTTTTCTTTTCTAAGTTTGAACGGATCATTTTTGATAGCTTTCTATTTTGTAATCTCATAGACCTTTTAGCAGCAATTCTTTGTTGATATTCAGAAGTAGGCTCACCCGGGTAATCATTATTACCTAGGTTTCGTTCATAATAATCTTTTATTAAATATGGAGAGATAGTTTCTAAATCTTCACCAACTATCTTCATTATTTTTTCCTTACTAACTCCGTGTTCTGAAAGATAACTTACTCTTCGAGATAATTTCTTAGAATATTCTGTTGACATTAGAAAGTTTATATTCTTTTTGTTTAAAAATCTTTGCCTTGGAAAATAGCTTTCTTTCCTAGTTCTTGTTCGATTTCTAGAAGTCGGTTGTATTTTGCTAGGCGTTCGGATCTGGAGGGGGCGCCGGTTTTGATGAACCTGGCTGCTGTTCCTACGGCTAGGTCGGCGATGAAGGGGTCGGATGAATCGCCTGAACGGTGGGAGATGATTATGTCCCATTTTGCTTTTTTGGCTAGACCTATAGCTTGAAGGGTTTCGGTTATTGTTCCGATTTGATTTGGTTTTACTAAAAGAGCATTGCATGCTTTTCTCTGGATTGCTTGTTTTATTCTTGTTGGGTTTGTGGTTAAGAGGTCGTCGGCGACTATGTTTAATTTTTGTTTTTTTGTTTTCTTAGATTGTTTTGTGAATGCTTTCCAGGCTGCCCAATCATCTTGGTCGAAGGGGTCTTCTATTGAGTAGATAGGGTAGTTGGTTGTTAAGTGGTGGTAATAGGTTGAGAGTTTTTGAAAGGTTAGGTGTTTTTTTTCTGATTTTAGATTGTAGAGGTTTTTTTTGTAGAATTCTGAGGCTGCGGCGTCTATTGCTATTTTTAGATTTGGTTTTTGTTTTGCTTGAATTGCTGCTTGTTCAATAAGTATAAATGGTTTTTCGTTGTCTTTGAAAGGTGAGGGAAAGGCTCCTTCCATGCCTACATTTATCGGATGATCGTTAAGATGTAAAATTCTTCTGATTAATTTATAAACTAGAGTTGATTTTTCTAATGATTCTTGGAATGTTTTGGCCTTTATTGATATCATGAATTCCTGGAAGTCTGAGCTGTTGCTTGCGTGTTTTCCGCCTTCGAGGACTAAGAGTTGAGGGATTGGGAGAGTTAGGGTTTTTGTTTTGGATAGTTTTTGGATATGTTTGTATAAAGGTATGTTGTTGTGTTTGGCTTTGGCTCGGCAGACTGCTATTGAGACTGGGAGGATTGCGTTGGCCCCTAAGTCTGATTTGTTGTGAGTTCCGTCTAGTTCAATTAGTAATTCATCTATTTGTTTTTGATTTAATTGTTGGTTTTTTAATTCGGGAGCTATTATTTTATTTATGTTGCTTACTGCTTTTCTGACTCCTTTTCCAAAATATCTTAAAGGGTTGTTGTCGCGTAGTTCGAAGGCTTCGTATTTTCCGGATGAAGTTCCGCTTGGAGTGATTGCGGTGAAAGTGCCTTTGTTTGTTTTGAGGTCTACTCTTACAGTTGGGATTCCACGCGAGTCTAGAACCTCTATTGCTTTTACTTCTTTTATTGTCATTTTTGATTAGTTTAAGCTTAAACTATATTTAATTGCAAGATCAACTTTCCTCATAAGGATGTCATTTAGAGAAGAAAGTTTTTTAATTATTCTTCTTTTATCAATAGTTCTTATTTGGTTCAGGAGTATCGTTGAATCTAATCTTAGATTTGATTCTTTCTTAGAGATTTCAACATTTGTAGTATATTCCTTATTATATGTTTTCTTGGTAATTGGAGCGACAATTGTTAATGGACTATATTTATTCATCATATTATTCTGAATAACTACTGCAGGTCTGATTCTTCCTTGTTCTGCACCTTTTACTGGTTCAAAGTTAATCAAGAAAATATCACCTCTTGTAATATCCATTTTACCATTCCCAATCTGATTCTGTATCGACTGCTTCCCATTCACTATTAATTCTTATCATATCTCTGTACATTTCATTACATCCTTCAATCATTAATTCATCTTGTTTTCTTTTCTGCTCCTCTGGAAGATTTACTTTTTCTAGTTTTTCTCCATTTCTTAGAGCTTCTTCGGTTTCCCGAATATCCTTCATTGCCTCTTTGTCTTGTAATATTTCGATAGTTGATTTAAGACCTTGGATTTCTCTCAGTGATTCATCTAACTTTTCGCTGAATTCAGTTAATTCTTCTTTGGTTGCAAATTCTTGTTTTTCCATAGTTAATAATAGGAGTGATTGTTTAAATAGATTGTTATTATTTTTTATAAATAAATTTATTGATATTCTTTTTTGCCTTTTCTCTTTCTTTTTGATGTTTTTCTAGGAAAGTGGTGAGTTTCTCTATTGTGTATTTTTTTAATTCTCCGGTTGTTAGTTTGCCGGATTTGTAGTCGCTTTTTATCTGTTCTAGTTTATTGTCGTCTTCTTCTAATAGCATTCTTAGATATTGGAATGAAACGTCTATGTCGGGGTTTCCGCCTTTCTTTTTGTGTTCTTCTAAGGTATCTTGTCCTCCGGAGAAAGCGTATTTGTTGATTTTGTCTTTTACTGTTTTTTTGTCG
>CAZOQD010000097.1:0-3438 GCA_964581925.1 Candidatus Woesearchaeota archaeon | reverse complement strand
GTTTATAAATATTTTGGGAGGAGGGGTTTGATTGCGTTATTTTATAATTAATGTTTCTTGTTTTTCACCACAAATATCTTTATAAAAAGAATTGACGGTTTTAGTAAATGGATACGAGTAGTAGTATTTGGACGGAGAAGTATAGGCCGAAGAAGTTTGAGGAGCTGGTGGGGCAGGAGGAGGTTGTGAAGAAGGTGGAGAACTTGACAAAAAGTATGAATATTCCGCATTTGCTTTTTGCTGGTCCTGCAGGTACTGGGAAAAGTACGTTGGCTTTGATTGTGGTTAAAGAGTTATTTGGCTCGACATGGAAGGAGAATTATTTGGAGTTGAATGCTTCGGATGAGAGAGGGATTGATGTTGTTCGGCAGAAGGTTAAGGATTTTGCTCGGACGAAGGCTCTGGGGGATGTGCCGTTTAAGGTGATATTTTTGGATGAGGCGGATGCGTTGACTCGGGAGGCTCAGCAGGCGCTTAGAAGGACTATGGAAAATTATACTAGTACTTGTAGGTTTGTGATGAGTTGTAATTACAGTAGTAAGATTATCGATCCGATTCAGTCTCGGTGCGTGGTGTTGCGGTTTAAGTTATTGGAGAGGAAGGATATTGATAAAAGAATAAGGTTGATTGCTGAGAATGAGGGGTTTAGTGTTGGGGATGAGGCTATAGAGAGTTTGTATGAGGCTAGTGAGGGGGATTTTAGAAGGATAATTAATTTGTTGCAGGCTAGTGCGTCGATAAGTAATTCTGTGACTGCTGATCTTATTAATACTCTTTCGGCGAGTGCGAAGCCTAAGGATATTAAAGTTGTTTTGGATTATGCTTTGTCGGGGGATTTTTTGAAGGCTAAGGAGAAGTTGTTGGATGTTATGTTGCGTGATTCGGTTTCGGGGACGGATATTATAAAAAGTATTCAGAAAGAGATTTGGAATCTTGATGTGGATCCGGAGTTGAAGGTTAGGTTGACGGAGAAGACGGGGGAGATTGAGTTTCGGTTGGTTGAGGGGAGTGATGAATTTATACAACTTGAGGCTTTGTTGGCGGGGTTTGTGATGGCGGGGAGGGGGAAGTAGGATGATTGAAAATGAAAATTTTTATAGCATGTAGTAAGTATTTTTATGATAGGATTCCTGAGATAAAATCTGGATTGGAGGAATTGGGGCATGAGGTTTCGATGCCGAATAGTTATGATAAGCCGATGAGGGAGGAGGAGATGAAGATGTTAGAGAGTGAAGAGCATATTAAGTGGAAGAGTGAGATGTTGAAAAAGGATAAGGAGAATATTGAGCCTCAGGATGGGGTTTTGGTTTTGAATTTTGAGAAGAAGGGAATGATGGATTATATTGGAGGTGCTACTTTTATGGAGATTGTTAAGAGTTGGGAGATGGGTAAGAAGATTTTTCTTTATAATCCTATTCCTGAGAATATTTTTAAGGATGAGTTGATTGGGATTAATCCGGTGGTGATTAATGGGGATTTGAGTTTAGTGAAATTGGGGGATGATGAGAATGTGAATATTGAAGTTGAGGTTAGGAGTTTTATTAGTGAGGGAAAGTACTTGGAGTTGTTGGAGTATTTTAAGATGAATGCTAGGTTGGTTGAGGAGGATTATCAGGAGAATTATTATTTTGATTGTGATGCTAATCTGGTGGTTCAGCGTGGTAATGTTGGGTCGATGGTTAGGTTGAAAAAGGGGAAGATTCATGATAATTGCAGAGAGGAGAAAGAGATAATTTTTTCTAGGGATGATTTTGATAAGATTAATGATTTGCTTAGTGGGTTGGGGCATACTAATGAGATTAAGTGGTTTCGTGAGAGGAAAGAGTTTGAATGGGAAGGGGTTAGGGTTTGTTTGGATTATACGAAAGGGTATGGTTATATTATAGAACTGGAGGAGATGAGTGATGTTGGTGATAGGGATAGGGTTTTGGAGAAGTTGAGGGCGAGGCTTGCAGGGTTGGGGGTTGAGGAGACGAGTAGGGAGGAGTTTGATAGGAAGTATGAGTATTATAAAGAGAATTGGAGGGGGTTGGTTGAAGATGAAAAGGATATTAGAAATTAACGATGAAGATATAGGTCAAAGATTTATAGAAAATGTAAATTATAAACCGAGGATTACTGCTAGGGCAGTATTAAGAAAGGGGAATGAAATTTCATTACTTTATGTCTCAAAATATGATTATCATAAACTACCGGGAGGAGGAGTTGAAGAGGGAGAGTCTATCAAAGATGCCCTGGAAAGAGAGATTTTAGAAGAGATTGGGTGTACGATTAATGTATTGGGGGAAATTGGAGAAATAATTGAACATAAATCATATGAGGGGATAGTTCAAACTTCACATTGTTTTATTGCAGAGGTAGTTAAAGAAGGTGAGTCTAATTTTACTCAAGAAGAAATCAATGATGGTTTTGAAGTAGTGTGGGTTACATTGGAAGAAGCAATTAGATTATTAACTAGTTGTAAAACTGAAGATGTTAGTGGCAAATTCAAGACAAAAAGAGATTTAGAGTTTTTGAAAAGTGCTAAGGAGGGCAAAGAATAAAATGATACCGTTAATAGAGAAATATAGGGTTAGTAAGTTTGAAGATATTAAGGATCAGGATGAGGCGATAAAAGAGGTTAGGGAGTTTTTTGATAATTTTCCTAAGAAGAAGGCTTTGATTTTAAATGGGTCGGTTGGGACTGGGAAGACTTCGATGGTTTTTGCGCTTGCTAAGGAGAATGGTTTGGAGTTGTTTGAGTTGAATGCTAGTGATTTAAGGAATAAGTCGAGTTTGGATGAGGTGTTGCGGCCCTCGGTACAACAACAATCTCTTTTTAGTAAGGGGAAGTTGATTTTGATGGATGAGGCGGATGGGATTACGGGGAGTGATCGAGGGGGGGTTGTTGAGTTGATTAGGTTGATTGATGAAACTAGTTTTCCTATCGTTATTACGGCTAATGATATATGGGGGAAGAAGTTTAGTGGGTTGAGGAAGAAATGTAAGATTGTTAATTTGAAGGAGTTGGATGAGTTGGCTGTTAAAAGGATTTTGATGGGGGTTTTGTTTAAGGAGAAGAAAGAAGTAAAAATGGAAGTGTTGGATCATATTGTTAAGCATGCTAGGGGGGATGTTAGGGCGGGGTTGAATGATTTGCAGAGTGTGTTTGATGTTGGGGAGGAGGGTTTTCTTGGTGAAATTAGTAGGGAGAAAAGTGAGAGTGTGTTTAATGTTTTGAAGAGGGTTTTTCAGGGGCCTGTGGATGATAAAATAGTTAGGGCGTTTGATAGGATGGATGTTAATTTGGATGAAGTGTTGTTGTGGATTGAGGAGAATATTCCGCTTGAATATCAGGGCGATGCGTTGGTTCGGGCTTATGAGTTGTTGAGTAAGGCGGATTTGTTTAAGGGTAGGATTTATCGGCAGCAGTATTGGAGGTTTTTGGTTTATCAGTCT
>CAZOQD010000096.1:0-3447 GCA_964581925.1 Candidatus Woesearchaeota archaeon | reverse complement strand
ACAGAACAACTCCAATAACTGTAGCAATCTGCGCAGCAGCCGGATTAAAAATCCCAAAAACCTCATCGAGAGCCATAACCAGCGCCGCCGGAACAGCAGATGTCATGGAAACAATCACCAGAGTCAACTTATCAATAAGTGAAATCAAAAAAATTGTAAACAAAACAAACGCCTGTTTAGTCTGGGGTGGAGCCTTAGGACTAGCTCCCGTAGACGACAAAATAATAAAAATAGAACGAATAGTCAATATTGACTCAACAGCCCAACTCCTAGCTAGCATCCTTTCAAAAAAAATCTCAGTAGGAAGCAAATATATCCTTATCGACATCCCTCACGGAAAATCTGCAAAAGTCTCAAAAATAAAAGCCATAAAACTAAAGAAATCTTTCGAACAACTAGCAAAGAAATTCAACTTAAAAATAAAAGTAGTTTTAACCGACGGAAGCGAACCAATAGGAAACGGTATCGGTCCAGTTCTAGAAATCAAAGACATAATCAAAGTTCTAACTAATGAGAAAGATGCTCCAAAAGACCTAGAAAACAAATCCATATTCCTAGCTGCCCAACTTCTCGAGTTAACAGGCAAAACAAAAAAAGGCAAAGGCGAGCAACTTGCAAAAAAAATCCTAAAATCCGGAAAAGCCTATGAAAAATTCGTAGAAATAATAATGGCCCAAAACCATACCAAAAAGAAACTCAGAAAATTCCAAATCCCAAAACACAAAAAAATAATAAAATCAAAAAACACAAAAAAAATAAAACACATTAGCAACAAACTTATCAACCGTTTAGCAAGACATGCTGGCTGTCCCGAAGATAAACTAGCCGGAATCTACTTACACAAAAAGAAAAACCAAACCCAAGAAAAAAATCAACCCCTTTTAACAATCTACGCAACATCAGAGGAAAAACTCAATCATGCAATTAAGTTCTATAAAAGAAATAAGAAAGAGATGATTGAATTTTATTGAGAGTCAACAATAGTTTCTAAATATTCTTCGTTCTGTTTAATTAATCCAAAGTTCTCTGATGAGAGACGTTCTCTAATCTCGTTGGAAATCTCAGCATCTGGAATCTCAGATGCCATATATTCTTTAAAACTGTTATAAGATTCATTACATAAATCACAACCTTGTAAATGTTTATACATTTTTATCATAAACTCTTTATTATCTGAAGATAACTCTTCAAATGGTTTTTGAGACATCCCAGCAAGATACATGAGCATATGACTACTATACCCGTTAACAGAACATTCAATATCAATAGTCATACTTTCAGCATTGATATCACCATTTAAAAATCCTTCTCAATACAACAACCTATGCACTTCCTTCAACCTCTTAACATGTCCTCTCCTCATCTTACCCAAACTTGTCTTATCTCTCTTCCCCTTCTTAACCAAATCCACAATAGCCTCCCCACTAATCACCTTAGGCAATATCACATAATCCGCTCCAGCATTATACAATTTTAACGCCTCACTTATCCTCGAAGCAACAATAATAACCACCAACTTTCTATTTATCTTCTTAGCTCTCTTAACCATCAACAAGTTATTCTCAAAATCCGGAATAGTGCTAACAACTATCTTCGAGTTTCGAAGATTAACTTTTTCCAGAATCTCCTCGTGCATATAATCTCCATATACACAAGCAATTTTCTTATTAATCAAATTCTTAATTATCTCAGGATTATAATCCACAACCAAAAGATCATCTTTCTTAAACTCCCGAAGAAGCAAACTCCCCGTCCTATGACTCCCGAATATTATCACATCCTTCGCATTATCTTTAATAAACTCCAAATTCTCCTTACTAGTCCTATATCTATCCAGAATATTAAGCGGCCAAGAAAACCAACTATACCACTTCTTCTCGTAAGTAATAAAATAAGTAGTCAACGACATCGTCAAAATAGTCAACAATACAAGAGTGCTAAACAACCCCTCGCTGATATGCCCCAAACCTAAACCTATTGTAACTATTATCAAACTAAACTCACTAGTCTGCGCAAGCGCATTAGCCGTAAAAAACGAAGTTCTTTTCTTATAATGAAACAATCTAACCAAGAACATGATAACAACTGGCTTAATAATAATAACCAAAAACAACAAAACAAAAAACAACAAAACAAACTCTTTACTTATCAACTTCAACTGCATTCCCAACGCCACAAAGAATATCACTGCAAAAAATTCCCTGAGGGGAGTGATATTCCCCAAGATCTCAGTCTTATAATCGGAATTAGCTAACGCCACACCAGCAAAAAACGCCCCAATAATAATCGACAACTCAGCAAAAAACGCCCCAATACTAAACAAAAACAAAAACGATATCGAAACCAATAAAAACAATTCACGACTATCTGCCGCACTCCTAAATATAGGATTAGCAACCTTCGATAACAACAATGCAATTATCGCAAACAAAATAGCCTTCCCAACAACCCAAACAATACTATTAAAAGTCAGATCACTAGACAAAATAGTTAGGGCAACAATGGCCGCAATATCCTGCATCAATAAAATACCAATAACAATTCTCCCATGCAAACTGTTCAACTCTCTTTTCTCAGCAAGCAAGGTAACAACAATCATAGTACTACTCAACGCCACTACAAGCGCAACATAAGCCGGAGCCGTTCCCGTAAACCCAAGCCCAAGAGCAACTAAGAACCCAATCCCAAACATAATCACAATCTGCAAAATCCCACCAATACTACTCACACTCCCAACCTCCTTAAGCTTCTTCAACTTAATTTCCAACCCCGCCGTAAAAATAAGAAACGCAATCCCAATATTAGACAAAGAAAGAATCAACTCCGGATCACTAACCAACCCCAAAACCAACGGCCCCAATATAATTCCCGTCAATATATAAGCAGGAATTAACGGCTGTTTAATAATTTTAACAAAATACGCAAACACCGTCGCAATTATAATCATCGCCCCAATCTCCGTCAAAATAACCAAATCCGCCGGAACCCCCGCCATAATCCCCTGAATCAAATCAAATACTACCATCTTTTTTCTACCTCTAACTATCGGAGCCAACCATCTATAAAAACCTAACGCTAATAACTAAAAATATTAGAATCACTCATTAACAGAAACTTCAATAGGCAAAGAAACACCAACCCTCTTTAAAATCTCATTCAAAATATCCGGCCTTTTTTTAAAATCTAAAACTCCTATATTTTTTTATCTTTTTTGTGCCAATATCTCTAGTTACAAAAACACCTTTTTCAATTTCCTCCGTAGTCCCTTCACTAGCCGGTTCCCCTAAAGAAACTTCTAAGAAATCTCCTTCCTTATCATAATAGACATCATACGTGTGATGTTCATTCATTTTATTCTTTCCTTTAAATAAGATGTTATAATAAAACCTCCCTAAATAATTAAACTATCCTACTATTTTAAATCTTATCTTCAACAACAAGAATTCT
>CAZOQD010000095.1:0-3467 GCA_964581925.1 Candidatus Woesearchaeota archaeon | reverse complement strand
TTAACTCCAATGACAGGTAAGAAGCCTGAGGCCTTTGATGAGGCACTTGGTAGATTAAATCTACATCCTGAAGAGATTATTGTTGTTGGAGATAGAATTGATGCAGAGATAAAGATAGCTAATGATTTGGGTATGAAGACGGTTAGATTTAGGTTTGGTAAATATGAGAAAATAGAACCTAAGGATGATAGTGAGAGGGCTGATTTTGAGATTAAAAATTTGAGAGAATTGTTGGAGATTGTGGATGAATAGTGAGATTAGATGTGAGGGATTGAAGATAGTTACGATTGGTGGGGGGAATGGGACGGCGGCTATACTTGAGGGAATGAAAAAGTATACGGATAATATTACTACGATTGTTGCGGTTACGGATACTGGGAGAAATACGGGGAGGGTTCGGAAGGATTTGGAGGTTTTATCTCCTGGAGATACGAGGAATTGTTTAATTGCTTTGGCTAATTCTGAGAAGTTGATGTGTGATTTATTTCAATATAGGTTTGATGATGGGCATTTAGAGGGTTATAGTTTTGGGAATTTATTTCTTGCGACGCTGACTAAACTTACTGGAAGTTTTGAGAAGGCTGTTGAGGAGGCGAGTAAGATATTGAAGTTGAAAGGGAAAGTGCTTCCTGCTACTTTTGATATGGTGAATCTTTGTGCGGAGTTGGAGGATGGTAAGGTGTTGAAAGAAGAGGATGATATCATTGATAGACATAATCCTGAGGTTTATTTGAGGTCTCCTATAAAAAAGGTTTTTCATGAGCCAAAACCTAAGGTGAATCCTAAAGCTGTTGAGGCTATTAAAGAAGCAGATATTGTTGTTTTGTCTTCTGGGAGTTTGTTTACGAGTTTGATTGGGAATTTGTTGATGGAGGGGATGAGTGAAGCGATTGAGGAATCTAAGGCAAAGATAGTTTATGTTTGTAATATGATGACGCAGATTTCGCAGACTCATGAATATAAAGCTAGTGATCATTTGAAACAAGTTATTAGTTATCTAAGGGAAAAGCCGGATTATGTTATTGTTAATACGAAGAATCCTGCTGGGCATCTGATTGATGCATATAAGAAGGAGCATTCGGGAGTTGTCGAGAATGATTTTGAGAGTCTTGAGAAACTTGGTGTTAAGGTTATTGCGGAGGATGTTTTGGATGAAGGTGCTGAGAAGAAACCTTTATGGGAGAAGTTGGATTTGTTGAGACATGATCCGGATAAGATTGCGAGGGTGTTGGTGGGGTTGGGGAAGGGTTAGGGGCGGTATAAATCTAGCGGTCCAGAATCATAAGGATTTTTAGGAGAGATTATAGGTAACTTGGGTTTTTGTAAATCGTGTTCTGGAACATTTCTCCATTCAGTTAAGATTCTTTTAGTTCTTTTAGTCTGTTTTATATTCTTATAATTATATGAATCACGAACATTTAGACCTTTATTTTCGATCCATCCAGGTTTATCTATTTCATACCTATATACATATGTTGGTAGTTTCTCTGTATCTTTGGCAAAATCAATTGTATTTTGAACTCCCTTGCTGTTATCTACATGAAATGCGTATACTCTATCACTAGCTAAAACTTCTTGTTTATTCCGTGCATGATAACTATTAGTTTTTGGGTTTCTAAACCAGTCATGAACATATATTGATTCTGGAGATCTATCGATTAGGGCTTGGAACTGTGCAGATAATAACTCGGCTTCTCTTCTTTGAACTGTTCTTTGTTCTGGAAAATTAGTTGCTGCATTTCCAATATGAGCTAGATAATCACCAAGGCCTGTTGGTAGAAATATTTTTAGTTGTTCATTAGGATTTCCTTCATCAAGTGCGACTTTTGTTGCGAGGTAATCCACTCTTAAGGCTCCACCAACAACAATGCCATTTCCAGATCTTATAACTCCTCGTGCATTTCTAATGACATCTCGTTGAACATGCCTATTCCATTTTCTCCAGGATCCGGTAAATAAGTACCATTTTTTATCTAAATGTTTTTCTTCACTCACCCTACGTTCTAATCCTAAAAAATTCTTTATACTACTATAACTAAAATTTACCATGTTATTATCAATCGTTTATATTATTTAGGTTTTTCTTTTATTATATAAAGGTTTTTATTCCCTGAAAAAGAGTTATTTTACTTTTAATCTTAGGATGGCTCCGACGCCACCTAGGTTAAAGAATTGTTTTCCTTCATCGGTGTCCATTGAGATGAATTCGATTTTTACCGCGGTTTCTGTGGCTTTTTTTTCTAGGTCTCTTATTAGTTTTTTATCGAGTTTTTTTGAGATGAAGAGTTTGTCGACTGCTCCGATTTTTAGAGCGTCTTCTACTGGTGCTTGGCCGTAGGCTGTTTTTTCTTTGTTTTTTCCTAAGAAGTTAAAGAAATCTTCCATGAGTTTTTTTTCGTGATATATTTCTTGTTCGGCTAGAACGTCTGCTGAGTCTTCTACTAGTAGTTTAAGGCCGTGTTCGTCGGCGTAACCGATGTCTTTGACGGCTATTACTTTTTCTTTTAGCTCTGTAACTAATTGGCCTTCTTTTAGAAAGTCTTCTTTTGTTGGTCCAGGGCCTCCGACTAAGATTCCTTTTAATTCTTTTAAATGGAAGAATTCGGTTTTTGCTACTTCGGCTATTTTTCTGAAGAATTCTTTTGCCATGTTGTCTCTGATTCTTGAGTATCTTGCGGCTGATTGTCCCCCTTTGTTTGTTTTTCCTGGGATGAATGATTCAAAGTTTTGTAATAGTTTTATTTTTTTTCCTATTAATAATCCTAGTGTTGCTTCGTTTCTTTCTATGACTATTAGTCCGAATACTTCTTTGACTTCTAGCATTTCTTCTAAAGGGTCGATGACGAAGGTTTGATCACATCGGTATAATCTGACTCCGAGTTCTTCTGGTGGTTCGAAAGCTTCTGCGATGAAGTCGCTTTGTCCTTCGACTTTAGAAACGTTTCCTGCGAAAAGAGCTACTCCGTTTTTTGGGGCTTGTTTCATTCCTTTTGTGATTCTTATTAAAGATTCTAGAGCTTCTTGGACATTCTTTTTGGTTGATGTTGATTTAATGTTTGCGGCGGTGGATTTTTCTGATTCCATTTGTTTTGTTATAAGGTTTATATCGAATCCGGCTGGTACGTAGACGGTAATAAGCTCGGTGTGCCTAGCTCTGTAATCTTTGATTTTTTTAGCAAAATCTTCTAAGTCTGTTTTTTGTTTTTCATCTAGTGCCATTCTCGTATGAAAACCCAGGTTTTCCTAACAAGTCACCTTTCCTGAGTTTGCTGCTTCGCAGTTGTTTTCTTCTTATATAGAATAAGGGAGATGTTTTTAATTGTTTCTAAGTTTAGCCTTTAAAATCAATTAAAATAATTCTCTAAGATCATCAATGTTAATTTCAGAAAACTTATTGATTACCTTATCTGCATTTAGGAAATCATCCATACATGTATAATCTGAAACCTTGCCAAGTGCTTTCATTT
>CAZOQD010000094.1:0-3520 GCA_964581925.1 Candidatus Woesearchaeota archaeon | reverse complement strand
CTGTTGGTTTACTCATTTCTTCAATGTAAGCTATCGCCGACATAATACAATATGTTTTCCAATCTTTATTCATTAATTTGTAGATACTCATAGTAAATATAATATTTTCTACTATTTATATGTTTAGGTATAAATATTAAAAGATTAACTTTGTTTTTAAAATATCATGAAACTAGGAATATTATTTAGTGGGGGTAAGGATAGTATGTATGCTGCTTGGTTGGCTAAGAGGGAAGGGTATGAGATTGAGTGTTTGATTAGTGTTTTTTCGGATAATGAGGAGAGTTGGATGTTTCATACTCCTAATATTGAACTTGTTAAGGATCAGGCTCGAGTTATGGAGTTGCCTTTGGTTATTATTAAGACAAAAGGTAAGAAGGAAATAGAGTTGAAAGATTTGGAGAAGGGTATTTTGATGGCTGTGGGGAAATATGGGCTTGGGGGGATTGTGACTGGTGCTGTGAGTAGTGTTTATCAGGCCTCGCGGGTTCAGAAGATTTGTAGTAAACTTAATATTGAATGTTTTAATCCATTATGGGAAAAAGATCAAGTGGAGTTGTTGGATGAGTTGATTAAGAATAAGTTTGAGGTTGTTGTTAGTGGGGTTTTTGCTTATCCGCTTGATGAAAAGTGGTTGGGTAGGGAAATTAATAAAGAGTTTGTTAGGGAGATGGTTATGTTGAATGAAAAATATAAAGTGAATGTTGCTGGAGAGGGTGGGGAGTATGAGTCATTTGTTGTTAATTGTCCTTTGTTTGAGGAGGAGTTGGAGGTTATTGGTTTTAAAGATAGTGGGGAGGGGAATAGTTGGGGGAGGGAGTTGGAGTTAAAATGAAAAGTAAAGAAAATGTTTTATTAATTAATATTTGTAAAGAGAAATTACATTATTATGAGTTTGTTAAGCCTGTTAGAGATGTGTTGGTTAAAAATAATATAGAGGGATTTGTTAAGCATTATAGTTGTGTTATTGGGAGAGATTTAGAGAATGCGAGTAAGGTGATAATTTGTGGGACTAGTTTGAAGGATTTTGAGTATTTGGATAATGTTGGTAAGTTTAAATGGTTATGTGGTTTTAAGAAACCTGTTCTTGGGATTTGTGGGGGGATGCAATTAATTGGGTTGGTTTTTGGAGGGAAGTTGAGAAAGAAGAAAGAGATTGGATTTTATGAGGAGAAATTTGGTAAGGTGTTTTTGGGATTGGAAGGAAAGAAAGAGGTTTATCATTTGCATGATAGTTATGTTGATTTTTCTGAAGTTGAAGGATTTGGGGTTTTAAGTGGGAAGGGTAATGTTAGTCAGGCGGTTAAACATGGGGATAAGGAGATTTATGGGGTTTTGTTTCATCCGGAAGTTAGACAGAAAGATTTAATTAAGAAATTTTGTTTGTTGTAATATAAAGGGATTAAAATGGTTGAAGGAGTTGAGTTTCATCGGAAGGTTTTGGATAATGGGCTTACTGTTATCTGTGAGGGTAGGAAGAGTTCGGTTGTTGCTGTTGCGAGTAGTGTGAAGTTTGGGGCGCAGTATGAGAGCGAGGAGATTAAGGGGATTAGTCATTTTATTGAGCATTTGGTTTTTAAGGGGACTAAAAAGAGGAGGGTTGAGGAGATTCCGGCTGCTATTGAAAGTAAGGGAGGAGTGATTAATGCGTTTACGGCTGAGGAGGTGACTTGTTTTTGGAATAAAATGCCTAAGAAGCATTTTGCTTTGGGTGCTGATATAAGTCGGGATTTGGTTACCGGACCTTTGTTTGAGAAGAAGGCTTTGGAGAGGGAGAGGAGAGTTGTGCTTGAAGAAATTAAGATGTATCATGACAATCCGGGTAGTCATGTGCTTGAGAAGATTAAAGAGTTGTTGTATAAAGGGCCGTTTAATATGTCTATCGCTGGGACTCATGAGAGTGTTAGTGGGTTGAGTCGGGAACGGATAATAAGATTGTTTAATGATGTTTATGCTGCAAATAATATGGTGTTTAGTGTTGTTGGGGAAGTTAAGTGGGAGGATGTTTTGAGAGAGGCTAGGAAGTTTCCTAATGTTAATAGGAAGATAAATGATGTTAAGATTGGGTTGAGTAATGGAGAGAGTATTGAGAAAAGGAAGGGGATTGATCAGGCTCATGAAGTTATTGGGTTTCATATGCCTAAGTTAGGGGATCGGAATCGGTATGCCGCTGAATTGTTTGATAGTATTTTGGGTGGTGGGATGAGTAGTCGGTTGTTTCAAGAAGTTAGAGAGAAACGTGGATTGTGTTATGCTGTTAAGAGTAATCTTGAACAGTCTAAAGATTATGGGTATGAAGTTGTTTATGTTGGGACTACTAAGGACAAAGTTGGCGAGGTGAGGAAATTGGTTTTGAAAGAAGTTAAGGGGATGGGTAGTTTGAAGGAGAGTGATTTGAGGGAGGCTAAGGAAAGATTGATTGGGTTAAGAGAAATAAATAAAGAGAAGGCGGATAGTACTATGATTGAATTGTTGCAAGAGGAGATTGGGGGGAATGCGGAGAATTATTATAATTATGATGAGAAGATAAGTGAGGTTAAACTTTCTGATGTTAGAGAATTGAGTAAGTTGAAGGGAAGTAGTTTTGCGGCGTTGGTTCCGGGTTGATTAATTCTGAAGGAGAAGATTTTGTTAGATTCTTAGAGAATTAACAAATAAATATAAATTAAAAAAAATAAAAATAATTTTATTTGAATACCTTGACTAGTGCCCAGATACCACTTAGACCTACTAGTGCGTAGATTATTGTTGCAACGATGTTAGCGCCGACTAAGCTCCCGATTAAGTCATAGTTAAAAGTCATTAGACCTAATAGAATCGCACCAAGTGCTGACAAAACCATTGCAGTTTTTTCTAAACCTTTCATTTTTACCTCCTTTTGTTTCATATGATAATTAGAATCATATGATTTATAGAGGAAAAAGCTATTTAAATAGGTTTTGTTATTTGTTGTTAGTGGAGATTTGCAAAAATAATTAGAAAATGGAGATTGTTAGAGTGAGGTTGATAGATTCTGATGAGGATAAGGGATGTGAGTTGGCTCCGGTTGAGATTGTTAAAAGTTTGAGGGAGCTTCGGGGGAAGGAGAATGGGGATGGGATTGGTTTTGATAGTTTGAGGTTTGAAGAGATTCATGTTGATCTTGAGAATTTGGAAGAGGCTAACCATTTGATATTTGAGAATAGTAAGGAGATTTTTGAGAAGAATGATAGGGCGTTTTTTATTGGGGGAGATCATAGTGTGAGTTATTCTATTGTTCGGGCGTTTGATAAAGTGCAAGAGGATGGGTTGTTGGTTGTGTTTGATGGGAGGGGGGATGTGAATGGGGGTGGGGGTGATGTGAGTAGTAGTGGGACTAGAAATTGGGTAAGAAGATTGATTGAAAATGGGTTTAAGGGGAGTAGGGTTGTGTTGGTTGGAGTTAGGAATTTGAGTGCTGAAGATAGAGAGTTTTTGAAGGAGCATAGAGTTAGTTTGATTGGGATGGATGTTTTGCAAGAGGATTTGCATGATGTTTGTG
>CAZOQD010000093.1:0-3543 GCA_964581925.1 Candidatus Woesearchaeota archaeon | reverse complement strand
GTGACCTGGGCCTGACATTTTATGATAATATATTTATTATTATGAATATTAATAAAGATATATATGCTATTAGGAGTAAGAGATTTAAGAGGTTTGTTATTTTTTTATTTACCATTTTTCTAATAAGTTGTAAGTTTGAATTAGTATACTGATTATTAACCCAAATGTTGCTATCCAAATTCCTGATATATCGACTGGGTTTTGAATAAAGGTCACGTAAAAATAAACTAGTATTGAGAAGTTTATGAGATTTCCAAACCATGTTATTAGCTCTCCCATTTTATAATAGACCTAAGATACGTGACCATAGGAGTATTACTGCGATGACAGCTAATATTATTAAAATCTTTTCGATAATTTTCTTAAATGAATTTTTCATGATATGTTTAAGATAGTTAGATTTATAAACTCTTTTTCTAGATATAATTAGGTTAATTTGCTCTGCGAGCTTATCTAATTCCGAAAGGGATGCCTGATGGATTGGGAAACGAAATAATATGGGAACAATGAAAACTAGTATAGTATATTCGATGAATGCGAATGAGTATAATTCTAAGTTGGCTGAGGCTCTTAAGGGGCTTGAGGGGATTAAGCAACCTGAATGGTCGTTATATGTTAAGACTGGGGTGAGTAAGAAGCTTCCTCCACTAGATAATGGTTTTTGGTTTAAGAGAACTGCTAGTATCCTTCGTCAGATTTATGTTAATAAAGTTGTGGGAGTTAATAGGTTGAAGACTAGATATGGAAGTAAGAAGAATAGGGGAATGAAACCTGAGAAGTTTGTGAAGGCTAGTGGGAAGATAATTAGAGTAATATTACAGCAAGTTGAAGGAGAGGGATTGATTGAGAAAGTTAATGAGAGTGGGAAGAGGGCTGGTAGGAGATTGACTGATAAAGGTAAGGAGTTTATGGAGGCTGTTAAATAAGATGAGTCTTGCAAAATATTTTCATATGAAAAATTATCTTAAATTAAGACGAAGAAGCAAAGATCCACCTATAGTGATTTATGTTGAAGATGAAAATGGAGATCCGATACTTGATAGTGATAAGGTAGCAGTTATGAGGTTTAGAAGTGATGGTAGAGAGGTAGTAATTGGTGTGGACTCAGCTAATAGTTATAAATTTATGAGATATGAAGTTCTAGAGAAGAATCCAGAGGAGTTTGGAAAGTTGAAAAGAGTTGTGGATAATAAATTGTCTAGTCTTGAGGGAGAGGTTCAATAAAATGAGAGAGAAAAGAAAAGGACAGAAGAAGATTAAATTGAGTAAAGCTGGAAAGAGAACGAAGTGGGCTCCGGTTTGGGCCGTGCTTAGGAAATATGGGAGTGGAAAGAGAGTTCATCCTTCGGCTATAACGAGTATAAGAAGGAATTGGAGAAGGACGAAACTTAAAATTAAACCTAGAAGGCAAAAGAAGCCTCAGTTGGGATAGTTTCAGATGGTCAAGGAAAAGAAAACTGAAAGTAAAATTGTTTTGGAAAGGGAGTATATTGTTCCGCTTAGGAAGGGATGGTTGAAGGTTCCTAAATATAAGAGGAGTAGGAAGACTGTTAAGACGCTTAAGGAGTTTTTGGTGAATCATATGAAGGTTTATGATAAAGATCTTGGTAAGATAAAGTTGGATGTTGATTTGAATAATGAGATGAGATTTCGAGGGGAGAAGAAGCCTCCGGCTCGGATTAAAGTTAAAGCTGTTAAGTATGAAGATGGGATTGTTCGTGTTAGTTTGGTTGATATTCCTGATGTATTGAAGTTTAGGAAGAGCAGGGAGTTGAAAGCTAAGGCTAAGGCTGTTGTTGAAAGTGGAAAGAAAGTTGAGAAGCCTGTTGAGGAAAAGAAAGAAGAGAAAACTGAGGAAGAGAAGAAAGAGGATAAGAAATCGGAGAAGGAGAAGCAGGATTCGGTTCAGGAAGCTGGTGTGAAGAGGGCTAAGGAGCAGGCTAAGAGTGTTAAGCATACTACTAAGGTTAAAGAAGAGAAGATTCAGAGGAAGGCGTTGGGGAGATAGGGTGTGTACCCAAGTGACATATGTCATCCAAGTATGGATTTGACTAATAGAAAATTTTATAAACTAATTAATATGGTTGTTTTCATGACATTTCAAGAATTTAGAAGGTCGGCTAGAGATAATCCTCAGATTAGGAGGGCTGTTTTTGATTATCAAGATAGTCAGGGTAATTATAATGGGAATTTTATTGATTTTGAACAGGATTTTACTAATCATCCTCAAGGATTAGAACATTTGTTTACTACATACTATACTGGAAATCAAAGAGTTGCAGATAGAATGGCTAGGGGAGCAAATAGGGGTCAGAATAATACTCCAAGAAGGATAGGTATTCCATCTGTATTTGAGAATGGGAATTTTGTTAAATCTTTAGTGATGACAGGGATAGGAGTTGGAATGTTGGTAACGGGTCCTTATTTAAGTGAACAAGATCTACCCCTTAGAGCAATTGGAAATGGTTTTGAGTTAGGAGCTAGTGCAGTTATAGGTCTTGGAAGTGTCATGACTTTTCTTTCTGGGATTAATCATTATATTTCAAGGAGATAAGTTATTTTTATAAGGGAGGGTGTTTTATCCCTATTATGAAAGAATTTATTTATTTTTCGAGCAAAGCTCGAACATCGGGGAATTTTAGTGATTTGATGAAGGCTGGTAGGATGGATATTGTGTTGAATGTTATTATATCTGCTTTGTTTGTTTCGCATAAGATGAGGGAAGATGTTCATTTGCATTTGATTTTTAATGGGCCTCCTAATCCGCCGATGCATTTGGAGTTGGTTAGTAAGGATATTGAGGAAGGTAGGATTAGTAAGAAGGATATGGCGGGGTTGATTAAGAGGATGTTGTATAAGTGCGATAGTAAGAAGAAGAATGAGGTTTTTCCTGGATGCCTAGTTGAGAAGAAGAGTTTTACTGGGTTGACAAAGGAGCTCGTTGAGGGTGGGAAGAGGGTTTTGGTTTTGGATGGGAAAGGGGAGCAAATAAGGAAAATTAAAGATGAAGAGTTTAGAGATTGTGTGTTTGTTATTGGGGATCAGGATGGGTTGCCAAAGAAAGAGATGAAGAAGTTTGAGAAGGTTTCGGTTGGGAAGGAGACTTATTTTGCTTCGCAGGTTTTTACTATATTGCATAATGAGATGGATATTCGTGGTTTATGATGGTTAGAGTTAGATTTATATAATTAGTTCTTTATTTAATAAGATGAAAACTATGAAAATTATAAATTTCCGAATTTCCATTTTATTTGGAGTGATAATAAAATGAAAACGATTAAGATGTTTGTTGAGGGAACTGTGCAAGGGGTGTTTTTTAGGAAGTTTCTTAAGGATAGCGCTGATTCGCTTGAGTTGAAGGGTTTTTGTCGTAATCTTGATGATGGGAGGGTTGAGGTTGTTGTTGAGGGGAAGGATGAGATGGTTAATGAGATGGTTGAGAAATGTAAATTGGGGCCGAAGCATGCAGATGTTAAGAGGGTTGAGAGTGAAGAGATAAAACATCAAGGATTTGATTCGTTTAAGGTGTTGAGTTTGTAGTTC
>CAZOQD010000092.1:0-3550 GCA_964581925.1 Candidatus Woesearchaeota archaeon | reverse complement strand
AAATCTACTGAAAACAACAAATCCAAGAGACCTAATACCAAAAAAATAAAAACCTCAAACAAAAACCAATTCACATTACTTCTAGGAATCTTCATCATCACAGGCTTCATCACAATATCTTTCTCAATATCTAATGACATCATCAAAACAAATGATAACCCAAATATTCCAAATCCCGAAAGTCTAGCTAGTCTATCTCTAACCTCAAATAACAACAATCCAAACCCAAACAGAATATCTTGCAACTCAATCTCAGACTGCGGACCCAACTCTCACTGCCTAGAAAATTATTGCGTCAGATGCATCGAAGACAGCAACTGCAACTACCTAGACACTTGCCAACCCGATCATACTTGCAAATAATCTCAAAAAGATCTACGAACAAGAATAACAATTATAACTCATTAAAGAAATCAACATTACTTCCCTTCTTTATCAATCTTAACACCCAACTCTTCCAACCTTTTCAAATGAGCCTGCATTATCCCCTCAACATTAGCAACCATCTTTATCAACTCATTCCTCTCAGCAGCCAAAGTATTCAAACTACCCTTATGGAACCCAATCTCTTCTTCCTTAGGCATATCCGACATCTGATTCTCACCAGAACCCTCTCCTCCTTCATTACCTTTCTTATCACCAACAGCATCTCCACTACTCAATGCCTTCTCCAAATCATCTCCATTCAATTTTATTGCCATACAATTACTTAGAGAAAGACTTTTTAAACCTACCTATCAATATCCATTTATGAATTTCAAACCATTACTACAAAAAATACAATCATCAGAAGCTTTCAGAATATTCAAATCCAACCACCCAACCGCAGAACTCTGCGCAGGATTCTTCATCATGGACTTCATGGCAAACGAAAGCAAACAAACCCTAGACTACAAAATCGACAACAAAGTCTTCACCCTATCCTTAGACGAAAACGAAGAAATAACAATCCAAGAAGACGAATTAATGGACATCCTCGGAAGACCAAAACTATCTAAAATAAACAACCCTGAAGAAATCAACACAGACCTAGACGAATTAAAAGGCCTAGCCGGATCAGAAGCCCTAGATCAAGGAGTCCACAACAAATTCCACAAAATCATCGCAGTCCTACAAAACAATCCCGAAGACCAAAACGAAAAAATCTGGAACTTAACTTGCATGCTCGACGGACTCATGATCCTTCACATTCTAATAGACCCAAAGACAAGCAAAATCCTCAAGTTCGAAAAAAAGAGCATGATGGACATGATAAAAAAGAAATAGCTGAACAACCCAACCCTAACCAAAACAAACATTTTTTAAACAACCCAACCTTATTTTAATAATTAAAAGAGAAAATAAAAAATGGGTGATGAAATTGACAAGATAATTGAAAAGGTAAGTCCTTACTACAAAAAAAAGAAGGGAAAAGCAAGCATGGTCCACAAGCTAGTTTATAATTCTCCTTCAGACCAATTAGAACCTTTTTATTTCTGGATTCTAGACTTCATGGGAAAAATAGGATTTTCAAGTCCCGAAAAACTCATAGACAACTTCGCATCATCTCCAGGTTCTGGCCATTTCTCAGAATTAGGTCAAAAAAAATCACAAATGCAACAAGAATCCTCTAGGATCATGGCAACAATTAACACCGTATTAAGAAGCGTCCTAAATCTACTCTACGATTTAAAAGAATTCAAAATCCGTTTAGATCAATATGAAGCAGCAAACTCAAAAGACAAATCCGAAGCCGAAGCCGGACGTTTATCTCTAAAACAAATCTGGATGGACAAGGTAGACATCCAAAGAGGACAAGGAAGCATCAACGCCTTATCATCTGGAAACTTACAATTTGTAACATTAAGAGACGCATTCCTAGTCGCGAAAACTCCAAAAGACGTAGACAAAATAGATTTAAACGACAGAGTTAAAAGAATCCTAAAACCAAGGATCCAAGAATTCAACGATTGGAAAGATAGATCGCATTCAGAACTCAAAAAAAGATTTGAAATAGAAAAAACCTATCTAAGAAGTCAAGTAGATTCTCTAAAATTACAAGCAAGATGGGCAAAACCCTACCTCAAAGCCGCAGAAAAACTCGCACAAGAAGAAGGCATCGCAGATAAAGACGCGGCCCTAGTAACAGCATTCAACACCGTAATTCTCCAATTAACATTATTCGGAAAGAAAGACTTTAAAGTCGAAGGAGCAACCACATACCACAGAATGGGAGGCTCACAGCTTCCAGAAGAATTCAAAAGAATGAAAAAAATAAGGCCATATTATACTGTAGTTATCGTAGACTTCAAATTCATAGGAATCCCTCAAAAAACCGGACAACATTACACCATGGGCGGAAAGGCAGAAATCGAATTCAAATCCTATGCATTAAATGAACAAGAAATAGAATTAATGAAAGTAGAGCTAGACAAATCAGATGTCAACGACGCATTAAAACTCGTCCAAGGCATGACCGACGATTCACTCGCCCAACTAGAAATAGACTTAGACGAATTTCTAGAAACAGAAAAAGAAGACAAAAAAGAAAAAGACACTAACCCTTTCTCAGAACTATTCAACCTCTTTCCAGGTAGAAACAAGAAATCTGACGAAGAAAAAGCAAAAGAAAAAAGAGAAAAGTTAAAGAAGAAAGGAGTAAAAAAAGATTCTTACGCAGAAAAATATGTTAGAAATCTAGTAATCGCCGACGCCATGGATGCAGGATTTTTAATCTATGATACACTAAAAAAATCATATGGTATGGGATCTTTCCCTTTCGGCGGAGGAAGCGACACACTAGAAGGACAAACAACTGCTCCAAAAGGCGGAGCAGAAAAATTCTTCGGAGTTTAATCCCAAGAAACCTAGAATAATTATCGAGTAATTTAACGCCTATCAATAAAAATATAGATTTATACAAATAACCTAATCAACGATAACATTATATATTTCCTATTACTCTATTTTTCATGCCAGAAGAGGAAGATAATGAAACTGACGAAGAACTAGAAGAAATTCTAGAAGAACCTTCTGAAGATCAACCATTTGAAATAATCGAAGAATCATTCATACCCGATTTGAGGGGCAATTTCCAACCAGTCAATCCAGGTCTAGAAGAGCTAGATAATTTCTCCGAAAGTCTAGAAAGAAGAACTGTCAGATTCATAGACGAAGAAGAACCAGAAGAACAACCAGCAGCAGGAATCTATGATCTTAACAAAGTCCAAAACCCTGGATCAACAAGCATGCCTTACGACAATCTAGGAGCTTCATCCTCATATGATCTAGCCCCAGATGGAGCAGGACAAGATGCATATTCAGCAGCCCCTCAAGACTTCGGACAACAACCGACCGGATTCGACAAAACAGACGAAGAAAGAAAAGTAGAAAAAGAAAGAGAAGAACGTAGGTTCTGGGGTTAAACACAATATTTGGGTATATTAAAATTATAATAACCTCTATCAAAAGCTTTTTTCTATGGGAAATGCTCATAATTTTTATTCACAGATTTGTAAGCGGAAAAATTTAGTGCTTGCTTGGAAAAATGCAAGAAAAAGAAAAACAAAGA
>CAZOQD010000091.1:0-3568 GCA_964581925.1 Candidatus Woesearchaeota archaeon | reverse complement strand
GATGGTGGGTTGGATTATAATGTTAAGGGAATGGTTGTTAATGTTTCTAGACCTCTAAGAGGTGTTGATATAAGAGCTAATGGTGATTTTGAGATACTTGAGGATAAATGTGTTAATAATACAAGAATAGAGGAATATTATTGCCATCCAAATAGAACATGGTATGGGGCTGAGGTTCATACTGTGGACTGCCCTAATGGCAGGAATTGCTTAGATGGAAAGTGTGTTGGGGGAGGAGAAGATGAAATTGATGTTTCATTGTCTTATTTTGTTCATGGAGATGGAAAGAAAATTACTATAACAGTGAATTCAACAACCAAATCGGGAACTTTTAGGAATATATTATTGCTTTATGATAATCCTTTAACGGATACTACTCCACCATGGTCTGCTAGTGAATTTTTGGGAGAAGGGGATTTTGATTGTGATGGTGGTACTAGTTGCGATCATACATTTGTTCAAACTTCGAACTATGGAGAAGGGGTTTATAGGTTTGTTGCTGAAGCTTATACTAAGACAAATAGTAAAAGATCGGAGATTATATCTGTGAATCTTAGTTCGGATGTTGTTGGGCCTTGTTATGACAGCGATGGAGGGCATAATATTACTGTTGAAGGGTTTGTTGTAGATTTTGTGAGTAAAGAGGCTGGAGCAGATAGTTGCCACTGGTCAAACAATAAGATCCTTTTTGAAAAGAATTGTCGTGCAAATGGTTATGTGTTAGATCAAGTAACATGTTTAAATGAATGTGTAGAGGGCGTTTGTATTTAACTTTGTTTTTTAACTTTATATTATAATGAGTATACTATTTCTTTGATTGAAGATATCTCTTGATGGTGCAGGACAGGGGATTCTTTGTTTGCATTGCTAATTGATCTGGTTTATCTACACCGAGATCCTTGTAGATAGGGTTGTTGAAGTTTATTTCTTAGATATACCTAACATACTCCTCAAAGAACTTCTTATAAGTTTCTTTGAATTTTTCTAACAGAAATCTTTCGAGTTTATCTGGATGTTTGTTATCAAAGGCTTCTAATGCTGCTAGATATGAAATTCTTTGGGATTTTCTAATTATTAATGGTGGGTATTTACTCTTTATTAGGATGAGGTTTATGAGGAATCTTCCTACTCTTCCATTCCCATCCTCGAATGGATGGATTTGTTCTAATTTTCCATGGAACAATGAAGCTAGTTTTATTGGATGAATTTTGGTTTTGTTATTATTGTACCAGTTGATAAGGTTTTCCATTTCCTCTTTTACTTTTTCTGGAGGGGTTGTTTTGATTCTCTTTCCTAGAATTATGTTTGGGAATTTCTTATATCCCGGTTCTATGTCAATGTCTTTAACTAATATTTTGTGCATTAATATAATATCCTTATGTGTTATTTTGAATTTATTTTTTAGTAATTGTGAGATTACTTTTCTTGAATTTCTTGTTTCGTAAATTTCTCTAAGGTCTTTTCCTTTAATTGAACGGTTTTCGAACATAATCATCACTACATCTTTTAATGTTAAGGAATTTCCTTCTAATGCGTTGCTTTCGTATGTGAAATTAGCTGTAAACCTGTCTAATAGATCTTTTAAGCTTGCTTTAGGTAGAGTTTTTATTAATTTTTTGTATTTGAATTTTATTTCTTCTATTTTTCTTAGTTCTTCTTCATCTAAAATATGATCTGTTTTGAAAGTTCTTTTTGTGTATTTGAAGTTTTCGTGTATTTCTTTTTCGTTGAAGAATTTTTCTAAGTCTTTCTTTTTTTCTTTTTTGTCTAGTTTTTCTAATGAAATAACTTTTCCGTTTGGGAATCTAACTGATTTTACTACGTATTTGTATTTCTTTCCTTTGATTGTTTTGTATTTGAAGTGCATAGATATGTTATCCCCTACATATTTATAAATCTTTCTATTTTGTAGGGGATAACTATAAACGGTTATTTTCCCAAGGAAAAATATTTCTTCACCGCATAACTAACTGGATTCTTTGTTTGCATTGCTAACTGATCGGGCTTATCTACTCCTAGATCCTTGTAGATTGGGTTGTTGAAATTAGGAGGTAGACGGTTTGGGTTACGTTTATACCACTGTAATTGGCTGAGGATGTAACCTTTCTTTAATGGTTGGTAGTTAAGTTCGTTCCATTCTAAGATTTTTTTTTCTATATCTATGTCCTTTACTCCTAAGGATTTGAAGAAGCTGATTAGGACCATTAGGGCGCGTTTTCTGCCGTCTTGGGGAAGGCCTTTTAATATTAAGGTTATTTGAGGGGGGAAGATTTTTGGGTCGGGGTTTGGGATTTCTATTTTTTTGTATTCGCCTTGTTTCTTAGTGGTTGGGGTTTGGAATCTATTTTCTTGGTTTGTTTCTTTTTGTTCTTGAATCTTGGTTTCTTCTTTTTCTTGTTGTTCGTGCCAATCTAGGGCTTGTAGTAAGAGGTCTTTGGCTTCATTGGGTTTTGGGATTGGATAGAAGGGTTTTGTTGTGACTTTTAATGGCTTGGCATCGGTGATTTGGAATTCTGTGATTTTGTTTTTGTCGATTACGATTGAAGCCATGGAGGTTTTTTCGTGGAGGGAGTAGGGCATTCGGAAGAGATGACGCGGGGCTACTAGGACTAGGTCTGCGTCGATTAATATTTCGGTTTTCTTTTTTGCTTTGTTGAACATTTCTGGTTTTTTGTCTGATGTGAAGTTGCAGTATTGGCAGAATAAAATTTCTTCTCTGTTTTCTTCTATTAATGGTTTTCGGCATTCAGGGCATAAGGGAATTCTTTTAGTTTTTTCTATTTTTGTTAGTTCTCCTAAATGTTTGCAACTGTTGCAGATAAATGTTACTTTTTGTTTTTTGGTTGCTTGACGGTGACATGAGACGCATTCGTCAATGACTAGTTCATCTTCGGCTCTTCCGGTTTTTTCTGCTATTTGTTTCATTGTTTGGTTTTCGAAGAGTTTTTCTGAGAGTTTGGGTTGGATGATGGATGCTAGGTATTGGCAGATTATTCGTGGCCATTCGGGGAACATGTCTTTTGTTTTTTGATTGTAGATTTCTTCGGGAAAGGCTTTCCAAGGGATGATTAGATGGAAACCCTTACTTCCGCTGAATTTTACTTCGAAGTTTTCTATGTTGTGGAATTTAATGGCTTCAACTAAAAGTTGAGTGTAGATTTTGCTGTATTCTAGATAAGGAGAGTCTATGTCTAATAGTAAGTCCCATCCGATTCTTAAATCATTTAGTTGTTGTCTTGACATGTTTGTTTCTATTTCTAGGGGGTCTTCCCATAATTCTTCTGATGAATGGAATGAGGTGGCTCCTCTTTTTACCTGTTCTAGAACATCGTTTTGATATTGGAAAGTGTCTGGTCTTTTTCCGAAACCCTCGTAGTATCTGGGGATTGTTTCTCTGTTTGATGAGAATTCGTATAATGCTTTTCTGATGTCGGGTCGGGAATAGTACATAAGGGTTATGTCTCTGATACGTTGTTCTTTTATGGATTTTTCATTTGAAGGTTGGTTTGGGTGGTTCATGGTTCTTTGATTAGTGTTTTATTTAATTTATTGGTAACTGTTAAAATTA
>CAZOQD010000090.1:0-3576 GCA_964581925.1 Candidatus Woesearchaeota archaeon | reverse complement strand
TCACAAGTAATAAAAATTACTGAAATTGATAAGGATTATATTATTGAGGAGATTGTTGTTAGTGATGAGTTGAAGGAAGATGCTAATGGGGATTTTGCTAAGATTAAGGAGATGGCGTTGAGGAAGGGGATTCTTGTGAGGAAGGTTTCGGTTGATGAGGGTTCGGAAGAAGTTAAGGAGAAAGGGTTTGCGGTTTGATTGTTAATTATCTTCTTCTTGAGTTAATTTATTTAATTCTAATCTTTCCAAATAAATCTCATTATTTTTAATATCACAAACTAATTTATATTTTTTTAGGAAGTCTAAGCCGAGGATATTTGGAAAAGAATCTAACTCATCTAAATCATCTATCCTTGAAGAAGTAGGACGCAAAACTTTAACTGGAATATTTTCTATAATTGAATTACCTTCTGTTGACTTAAAATAAATCTCTATTCTGTTATAAGAATAGCTTTGATATTTGCTACCCCCTATACTGATAATTCCTGATTGATTGATAAATGGGATGTTTAAGGTTCTAGAATCTGTATAATTTAACAAGGTGTTTGGGCTTCCGGTGTCGAGAACGAGAAATACCGATATACTTTTGTGAGGGGATTTTATTTTTACTGGTATTTTGAGTAAATGTAACTCTGAATCATATATCACTTTTATTTTCATTAGAAGATTCTTATTTCGCCTTTGTTAGGGATTCTTTCCACAACTACTTCTGATCTATCAATTCCTAGTTTATCTAGTTCGCCTAATAATTTCATTCCAGTATCCGCGCTCGCTACAATACTTCTATCTTTTATGGCTACCGCTTTCCCACCAAATTCTTCTCTGATTTTTCCAGAATTTTCTGCAAACCATATTAGATTTTGTTCTGTCTCTTCAAGCATCTCTAGATCTGATTTCATATTTATTATAGTTGAAACTTCTATAAAAACCTTTATATAGCCTCATTTCTCAGGTATTTTAAGTTAATTACTGATAGAGACGTCTGTCAGCATAGTTTTTGATAACGGTTGGTTTTTACTAACAGGTTCACAGACATTATTTGTGATTCTAGGTTGTTGAGAGCTAGTTTTAACTGGAGAATATCAAAATGCCAAAAACAAAGTTTTTGGACATTTTAATATCATAACGGAGAAATATCAAAATGCCAAAACATGGACATATGAGACATGGAAGCTTGCAGTTTTATCCGAGGGTGCGGGCGAAGAAAAGAATTCCTAGAGTTAGCTGGAGTGCTTTGTCGAAGGAAAGTGGGTTGTTGGGGTTTATTGGATATAAGGTGGGGATGACTAGTGCTTATGTTCGGGATAATAGTTCGAGTTCGATGACTAAGGGTCAGAGGATTACTGTTCCGGTGACTATTATTGAGTTTCCGACGATGAAGATTTTGAGTGTTCGGTTTTATAATAAAAATAAAGTGGTGGGAGAGGTTTTGAGTTCTAATGTTGATAAGGAGTTGAAGAAAAGGATTAAGGTTTCTAAAGAAAAGCAAGGTGATGATGTGAAGAGGGTTGAGGATTTTAAAGAGGAGTATGATGACTTGCGTGTTTTGGTTTATTCGCAGGTTAAGAAGACGGGAATTAAGAAGATGCCGAATATTGCAGAGATTGGGATTGTTGGTTCGTTGGATGATAAGGTTAGTTTTGTTAAAGAGAATTTGGCGAAGGAGATAAGTGTTAGTAGTTTTTTGAAGGAGAATGAGTTGGTGGATGTTCGGGGGGTTACGAAGGGTAAGGGATTGCAAGGTCCAACGAAGAGGTTTGGGTTGTCGTTGAGGTTTCATAAATCGGAGAAGGGAGTTAGGGGGCCTGGGAGTGGAGGGCCATGGCATCCAGCCCGTGTTGAGTATACACAACCGATGGCTGGGCAGATGGGATATTTTACGAGAGTTGTTTATAATAATAAGGTGATTAAGGTTGGGAATGTTAGCGAGGAGGATATTAATTCCGATAAAGGGTTTAAGAAATTTGGGAAGATTAAGAATGATTATGCTATTGTGTTTGGGAGTGTTCAGGGGCCGAGTAAGAGAGAGTTGTTGGTTACGACGGCGTTGAGGCCAAGTAAGAAACAGGATCAGAAAAATATGGAGTTTATTGAGTTAAGATGAAATTACAAATATTAGATAAAGAAGGAAAGAAAGCTAAGGAGATGGAAACTGGTTTGTTTTCTGATGTGGTTAGACTTGATATGATTAGGAAAGTTGTCGAGGCTGAGAAGATTTGGCAACCTTATGGGAGTAAGTTTAGGGCAGGGATGGATATTTCGGCTTCGGGAAATATAAGTAAGAGAAGGCATGTTTGGAAATCGGATAGAGGGAAAGGTTTATCGAGGGTTCCTAGGAAGGTTTTTTCGAGACGAGGAACTCAGTTTAATTGGGAAGCTGCAATTATTCCCGCGGCTCGAGGTGGGAGAAGGGCTCATCCACCTAAGAATGTTGTTAGTTTGAAGAAGATAAATCAGAAAGAGTTGAAGAAGGTTTTGTTTTCGGCGTTGAGTTATGTTAGTGATAAGGATGAAGTTGCTAAGAAGTATAATTCGATTGATAAAATTAGTAAGGAGTTTCCGTTGGTTGTTTCTCATGATGTTTTGAAGTTGAAGAGTAAGGAGTTTTTGGAAAGTTTGGGGAAGATTTTAGGGGATTTGGTTGAGGTTGGGATTCAGAAGAGTAGTGTTAGGGCTGGGATTGGGAAGATGAGAGGTAGGAGGCATAAGGTTAGTAGTGGGTTGTTGTTGGTTGTTGGGAGTGATGAGGATAAGAAGGTTAATGGGGTTGAGGTTGTTAATACTAAGGATTTGATTGTTAGTGATTTGGCTTCGAATGGGGCTCGACTTGTTATGTTTAGTGAGAAAGCTGTTAGGGAGTTGGAGGATTATAAGGAAGGGAAGGGTTCTGATGAGAAGGGTAAAAAGGAGAAGGATAAGAAATCTGAGAGTGTTAGGAAGGTTAAGAGTGCGAAGATGAAAAGTAAGAATGTTAAGAAGAAGGCTAATAAAATTAAGGGTAAGGAAAGTAAATCTAGGGAAGATAAAGATGAATAATATGTCCAAGAATATGGAAGATGATGGAAGGATCAGAGAATTTCTTCAAAAGTTGCAGGAAATGTCTAAAGATTATAGTGATATGAATCAGATAACTATTAGAGAGGTTGCAGAAAGAATATCAAATAGGCAATTATCTGTTGGAGAAGTTATAGATGTTCAAGCTAGAGATTATGTTAGTAGAGAGATTGTTTATGATATATTTGAAGATCACTGGGCAGATACTTCTGTTTGCAAAGTTGGCAGGTTAGTTGTACCTAAAACAGCAAATATTACAAGATTCAGATATTTTCCCGAAGGCTGGAGAGCTGTTTTGCCAGAGATTGGAGAAGGTCATGAGCATTATGATAATTTATCAAGATTAATTGAGGAGGCTATGGAGAGAGAATGACATTAAGACCAGTTACTTCGGAGAAGGCAGTTAGATTGATTGAGTTGAATAATACTTTGGTGTTTGAGGTTGATAAGAGAAGGGATAAGAAAGATGTTAAGAAGGAGATTGAGGAGAGTTTTAAGGTGAAGGTAGATAGTATGAATAGT
>CAZOQD010000089.1:0-3585 GCA_964581925.1 Candidatus Woesearchaeota archaeon | reverse complement strand
CCCCATATCCACAATCTTCATCATTTCCGCATTCATGGCATTCGTATGCGTCTTCGTAACATTTATCTCCTGGTTGTGTGCAAACTCCGATGTCGCAGTCTGAATCTACAATACATTCGGTGGGTGTGTTGGGAATTGATACTACGACTGGAGGTAAGTTGGGGCTTGGTCCGAAGAAGAACTTGTTAAGTGCTCCTAATATTGAGAAACTTCCTAGGCCTTTTCATTGGCAGAGGTGAAGGATAAAAGTGAGATTATTACTAAAGCTCCTATTATTAATGCTAATAAAATTAGATTGAGGTTGTTGGAATTTTTATAGGGTTTTTAGAATCGGTTTTGGATTTGTTAATGTTCTTTTTCCTCTTTTTCATGGGGTGTTAATGTTAGAGAGGTTTATAAAATTGTTGTTCTCGTTAGTAATAAAAGAACGAGAAAGCTCGTGGGTAGTGGGAATATGAGTATGAGAATGAGCTTCGGTAGTAGTTGCCGTATCCGTAACCGAATCCGCTGAATCCACTGCCGTAGTATCCGCCTCTAAATCCTCCGTAGTAGCCTCCGTTGAAGGATTTTGGGTATGAGATTCCTGAGCCTACGAAGTATCTTGGTGGGTTGCTGTCTCCGTTTATGTATTTTGTGTAACGGTAGTTTCCGTATGGGCCTTTGAATATTGGGGTTGAGGCTTTGTTGGCTATGTTGTAGTTTCCGTATGAGTTTTGGTTGTTTGAGTTGTAGCTTAAGAATGGTTTGTCGCAGTCGTCGTAGTAGCCTGCTGAGTTTTGGCAGATGGCTGCTGATACTGATGTTAGAGTTACTGCTAGGATTGCTAGTGTTAATAGTGATAGGAAGTAGTGGTTTTTCATTTTGGGTATGAGTCTCCTGGTTTGTATTTAATATAGTCATCTATAGTAAATCCCTCAATATTTAATGTTATAATCGGAGGCAGAGTAGTTACTAATTCTCCGGAAAAAGTCTCGTATGTTACTAATTGTGGTCCATATAGGGTACGATTATCTATAAGGCTATTTAGAAATCTTGGGTCTTCACTAGTTGGTTCTATTACTTTTACCACTGTTCCAAGTGTTACTGGATTTGGACCTAGGGCTTTTGCTTCTAGTTCTTGTGTGAATTTGTCTAGTAATGATGTGATTGTTCCGATTGTCATAGAAATACTGGTAGAAATGGTTATTTAAAGGTTTCTGTTATGTTGTTACTAGAGAGTTAATATAATAGGAAGATTTATAAGCTTCTTATTATCTTTTTATAAAAATGGAATTAGAAGAAAAACTTAGGTTTTTGCAAAATGAAGATCTGTGTGATGAAAATCTAGTTAAGACTTTGTTAGTTGATAATGATTTTTTAGTTAGAACTGTAAGTGAAGTTCATTCTCAGTATGATTCTGATAAAGATAATTATTATTTGGGAGATAAATTGTTATTTCTTGAAGAGCTATTTTCTGGAGAAGAGGAGGTTAGAGATAGAGTTATTGATTGGATGAGAGATCCTAAGAGAATGTTTTTGTTTCAGAAATCTTCTCAAGGTGCTTTGTATGGGGAGTTATTGATGGCTAGGGCTGGTGGTGCTTTGATGGAGTTTAGGGAGGATTATAACTTAGAATCTAGTTCTCAATTGAGTTTTGAATATGGGAAAAGTAAAGTGATAGCTCATACTGTTGATAGACTTAAGGAACAAGATCCTAAGGAGTTAATAGAAAGAAAATTAGATGCAGTTTTAAATAGAACTTATGAACATGATAAGGAGATTTTAGAGAGATTTTTGGATAGAGATAAATTGAGAGAATTTATTTTGAGTAATGCGGGTGAGGGAATGAAGAAACTGCTATTGGACAGAGATTATGGTAAGTGGGAAAAAGATGAAGATGGGTATTTAGAGGGAGTTGATGCGGTAAATTATTTTTTATCTGAGAAAAATGGATCAATTGATGAATTGTTAAATAATGAATTGAATAATGCTTCTTATATTTCTATAAAAATTGAAAAAAGTTTAGATCTATATCACAACAAATGGGATGGTAATCTGTCTATCGATTCTATTGATTTTATTACTTGTGAAAATCATTTAGAAGACATTGTAAATGGAATAACCGAGAAACTTCTTAGAATTGTAAGAGATTTTGAAGATTATTCTAATAAGAGGGGTGCTATGGTGAAAGATCAATTTTTTAATGGTGATCTAATAGATGCTATTTATCACGAATCAGATTTAAATAATCATGAGGTTAATGAATTAAGATCGTTGAGAGAAGAGTATGAAACGAGTGAGGGTGCTAGAGATTTGTCATCAAAGTTGAGGAGAGATTGTAGATTGGCTTACTCTTTTGCTTTATCTGGAAAAGATCCTCTAGATGTAAGAATGGGCAATGATTCTGGGTGTTGTATAGGGATTTATGAGAATAGTGATAATATTGGTAATGGATATTCATTGCCCCATTTAATAGCTGATAACGCAACCTATATCTTTGATATTATGCAGCAGATTAATGAGGGTAAGAAAAGAAGAACAGGTATTGTTCTAGCATTCGATACTCACGATGAAGATAACAATAGAGTTCTAGCATGTAACAGTTTAGAGTTATCTCCTTCTATGAATCCTATGTACTGTGTTGAGGACATTGTAGGTTTTGTAGAGGAAGGCTTGATGGATTTTGCCTTGAATAATGGTTTTAGTGAGGTGTTAATGAGCAATCATAGTTATAATACTAGTCAGAATTATTCAAGTAGAAAAGGAAGAAAGCCTGCTAATAGAGTGTTGTTGAGAAAACCTCATAGTCAAACAGAGCCTAAATTTTATTCAGAAATATTGGATGATGATAAAACTTGTGATGTTAATTCAAGGAGTTTTTATCAATTATTTCCTTAAGTTTCTTATTGCTCCAACTAGGATTATTACTTCTTCACAAATTCAATATTATCTAGATTCTCAAATTCTTTATCTCCTGTTAGGAATTTTATTCCGTTTTCTCTGGCTATTATGTAGCCTATGCAGTCGGCGTAAGATAGCCTTTTCTTTGAATTTTCTAGCATGAATTTTGATGCTTTGAAGATATGGTCGTCTTTTATTGGGACGATGTGTCTTTTGAACTGGTAGAAGAATTCTTGTGCTATTGTTTCATTGAAGTCTCTGAGAAGGATTGTGTAGAATTCGTATAGGTTGTATAAACTAGTGTGTAGGTCATGGTCTAGGTAAGGTTCGAATTTTTTGTTTCCTTTTGCAATCTCGATCATTGCATAAGTGTCTAGAAAGTAGCTCATTTTAATTATTTTTATTCGTTTCTTGTTTTGTCTTTAAAATCTTGACCGTTGATGTTCCAGTCTTTTAGTTTGCCGAAGAGTTTTCTTAAATGAGGGTTTTTTTGTTCGACTGATAGTTGGATATCTTTGTTATTGATTTCTAGAATGTTTTCTTGAGGGAGATTTGTTGTTTTCATTGTTTTTTAGAAGAGTAAGGATTATTTAAGAGTTGTGATTTACGATTATTGATAGAGATTATTTTCTTCAGTTAAGATAGATCTTAGGTATCGACTAACCCTTGGTTAATTGATATTGCCAAGGAAACCTTGCTCTTACG
>CAZOQD010000088.1:0-3593 GCA_964581925.1 Candidatus Woesearchaeota archaeon | reverse complement strand
GTTAGTTGAAGTTACTACCCCTACCTAAAGGAAGGAGTTTTACGCAAGCGTATAATACTCAACTACCTCTTCCGCTTCCCATCACCATTCTTAACCGCAAAATAATAAATCAAAGCCCCAAGCCAACTCAAAAACACAAGCACCAATATCCAAACCACCCTCTCACTATCCTCCTTAAAATCCCTCTTAGCCACATCAATAATCATATAAATCCAAAATATAAATAAAAAAACAAATAAACCTATAATAGCAAAAATCATAGTAAAAACAAGAAATACCGCGATAAACGCCATACCTGCCCCGACTTCCGCTGCCATAACATAAAACAGATTCAAAGATTTATAAACTTAACTTAATCTCTAAACCCGTCTCGATCTCGCTTCTTGACAATAAAATCGCAATCAGGATTACTGCATTTCCACTTCTCAAAGACATCTTCCTTGAATGAAAATGGCAATAAATGACCCTTGTCACAAGCTAAACACTTAGGAAATATATTCTCGCCCATTTTAAAACTCCTCCAATTTAATTTACCTTTAATTTAATCTCAATTTATTAATTATTTACAAAACTAAATCATTATCGAGGTTTTTAAAACTATCTATGATAACAAACACCCCTACCCCACCACCGCCTTTATCCTCCTCACCCCCGCACTACTCGACTCTTCCTTCTTAATCTTAAACTTCTTCAATTCCCGAGTATTCCCAACATGAGGCCCCGTACAAATCTCCTTAGAAAACAATTTCTTCCCCTTGCCAACACTATAAACACTAACCTTCCCCCCATACTTATGCTCAAAAAAACCCAACGCCCCACTCTTCTTAGCCTCCCCAACCGAAAGCTCCTCCATACTAATCTTCAAACCATCCTTAATCGCCTTATTAACCAACATTTCAACTTTATCAATCTCATCAGATGTAAGCTTCCTATCAAAACTAAAATCAAATCTCAACCTCTCACTATTTATATTAGAACCTTTCTGTTCAACATTCTTACCCAAAACCTTCCTCAACGCCGCATGCAACAAATGCGTAGCCGTATGCAACCGAACCGTCTCATCACCAGAATCCGCCAACCCACTAGAAAACCTACCCTTACTAGCCGTCTGACTCAACTTCTGATGTTTCTTAAACTCCTTATCAAATCCCTCAACATCAACTTTAATCTTCTTCTCCTTAGCAAGTTCCACAGTAATCTCGATAGGAAACCCATAACTCTGATATAATAAAAAAGCATCACGACCACTAACCTTCTTCTTACCACCTCTAACCATCTTCTCAAATACTCCAATCCCTTTATCTAAACCCTCCAAAAACCTAGCCTCTTCTTTCTCCAACTCATCCAAAATCTTCTCCTGATTCTCAACTAATATCCTATAATCATCATAAATCTCAAAAACTCTCCCAGCAACCTTCCTAATAAATCCTTTCAATCCAATCCTACGACCATACCTAACCGCCCTCCTTATCAACCTCCTAAGTACATATCCCTGCTCAATATTCCCAGGAACAACCCCATCAGCAATAATAAAAACACTAGCTTTCACATGATCTGCAATTATCCTCATAGGAACCTTATTAGTAGAATAATCGACCCCTGACAAACTTTCAATCTCTTTAATTATAGGCAAAAAACTATCCGATAAATAATTATCCTCCAACCCATTTAAAACTCCTACAAGCCGTTCAACCCCTCCCCCAAAATCCACATTCTTCTGACTAGCCTCCTCAAATTTACCATCAACAGTCTTAACATATTGCATCAAAACATCATTCCCAATCTCCACCCAATTTTTATCTTCAGGATCAAACTTCTTAGGAGCGCTAACTCTCGATTTCCAATAAAACATCTCAGTATCTGGCCCACACGGCCCAATCTCCCCAGCCGGCCCCCACCAATTATCCTTCTTCCCCAAAAACACAATCCTATCCTTACTAATCCCAAGTTTCTCCCAAACCTTAGCAGCCTCCAAATCCCTAGGAGCATCCTTATCCCCTTTAAAACAACTAACCCCCAACCTATCTTTCTCAATCCCCAAAACCTTAGTCAAAAACTCAAAACTAAACCCTATAGCATCTTTCTTCCAATAATCCCCCAACGACCAATTCCCCAACATCTCAAAAAAAGTATGATGACTCTCATCCCCCACCTCACCAATATCCCCAGTCCTAATACACCTCTGCACATTAACCAACCTTTTACCAAGCACATGCCTCTGCCCCATCAAATAAGGAACAATCGGATGCATCCCCGCCGTAGTAAACAACACACTAGGATCATTATCCGGAACCAAACTCTCATTCGGAATCTCCTTATGCCCCTTACTCTTATAAAACTCGATATATTTTCTAATCAGTTCTTTTCTTGTAATCCTTGCCATCATAACTCTAAAACTATTACATATTTAAATACGCTGGAGACGGGAATCGAACCCGCAATCCCGAAGGACATCACCTGTCAAGTAATTGCAATAACCGTTCAGCCACTTCAGCACATCCAACAAAATTAAGCGAAATATTTAAATACTTCCCAACCTTAAAAAAAAGTATAATTACCTGTCAATTAATTGTGTAAAACTATTCTATTCGAACCCTTTTTTATTTTTAAAAAAACTAAGAAATACTTATTTATCCTTACCCCAATATATTTCTTGATAATTATCTTTCCACATATCCTTCAACTGTCTAATTACTTCACGTTTAAGAGATGGACGTCTTCTATGATCAAAATTATCATAGCCAAACAAATCAATCAATCCTATCTTAGATGAATTAGTAAGAAACAACTGTGGATGACATTCCCTAAGAGTTTCACTAAACTTTTCATTATAAGGCTTAAATAAATAGGAACCTAATATTCTTGGCACTTCACCAATCAAAGGAACAAAATCCGTGTCTCCCGTAATCAAACTAGGTTGCGATCCATCAATCATATCCCTTAAACATACCGCAACATATTCTTCATCAGTGTTCAATCTAGAAGAATTATTCGACCCATTATTAGCCCTACCATAATGTTTATAAGACTCACTTTTTTTCTTCAAATCCAGAGTCTTACTTAACATAATAACCATATCATATATTGCATTCATACGAGCAGAATTAATATCAACCTCACTCATCTTAGAACGTAAAACGTTCTCCTTAACAGAAATAACCAAATCCCTTAATAATCTTCCCTTTTTCCCTCTAAAACCATTCCTTTTTAATAAATTGTCCCCCTTCACAAGTGCACCATAGAATCTACCAAACTCTAAAGTCGCATTTGGAATAGTTAATGATCTTTCATTGTAAATTTCCCACGGACATCATCAGTCAATATTTTAATCACTTCGCCAAAACTAGTATGTTCCTGAGTCATTCTAACAGCATGATCAATCATAGCAGCAGAATTTTCAGTATATTTTTCTTTCTTCCACTCCACTCCATCCTGTATCAACATCTCAGTATTAACATAATAAATTCCCAACCGACCATCAGCCAAAATAACAGGATCCGATTTATCCGAATAACCACCAACCTCAAGAAGCAACTCTGAAATCCTTGGATGACCTTCCATAATCCATAAACTAAAATTACCACATATTTTTT
>CAZOQD010000087.1:0-3638 GCA_964581925.1 Candidatus Woesearchaeota archaeon | reverse complement strand
CTACATCACAAAAAGGACAACTACCCTTCTCCGAATCTGAATAAACACAATCCACCTCATCCTCATCAAAATTCCTAATCCCATCATTACAATAATTACAAAAATCATCATCGCTAATTCTAAAATCCAAATTCAATCCAAAAAGCTCCCTTTCAAAAGGCTCCATACTCACTATCAATCTCCCCTCCTCATAAAATCCAAGATACCTCGAAGAACATTTATCTATTACTTTCTTCTCAACCACAGTCCTTATCTCGCAAGCCCTAGTCTCAACAGTATCAAACGCAACATTATTACTATCCTCACAAACCCTCATCTGCTCCCCTTCCAAAATTACACTCCCCTCCAATACCTCATCTACCCCATACAAAGACATACATTCTTGCCATTCCCCACAAACGAAAATAGGTTCAGAATCAGACATCCTATTTAAAATATTACTAATAAAATTATTCCCCATTATCTCATTTATCTTTGTAACATCAATTATCTTCTCCATTATCGTCGGTTTCTTAACTACAGGAGTCTCATCACTTTTCTCATCCCCACATATCCTTAATTCATCAGGCCTATCTCTCTCCAAATCGCAACTACTCAAATCAACACATTCCCTCTCCTGCTTTTGATCAATACATTCCAACCATTCCGAACAATCCCAATCATTTTGACATTCATCAGATTCCCCATCTTCATCTTCCTGATCATCAGATCCCGGCGGACTACCCACACTCCCACCACCACCACTACTTCCACTCGCAGGAGCAGTCACAGTAAACGACCTCGTAATAGAATTATTAATATTCGTCGCATTATCCAAACAATTCACACTCCAAGTATACGTCGCCGGAGAAAAAGACTGATTCAAAGTAGTCAACTGATTTATAGCCACAGAATAATTCGTCAAATTAACCAACCCATCAACAATCAACGAACAATTACTAATCGCATGATTATCAGAAACATTAAATATAAAATTAACATCCTGCAAATTAGAAGTATAACTCGTATCATTTAACGGAGACACCAAACTAATATTAGGTTTGACAGAATCAATTGTAAAAGTTCTATTCGAATTCCAATCCGAAAGAGTCGCATTATTAAAGACCAAACAATTCCATAAATTCTGCTCATCAGTCGTAAAATTATAATCAAAGGTAGTACTATTAATCGTCCCAGAAACATTTGAAAAATTCGTAACCAAAAGATCATTAGTAGAATTATATACATAGAGAGTCACATTAGATAATTCAACATCATCAGTCATATTACATTCAAAAACACTAACACCTTGCTTCGCAAAACTACTATTCTTAGGCCTACTCAAAATAGTAATCGGAGAATCTCTTCCGGAAGTATCGTTGTTTAATCTTATTGTCATAACGTTTGATTCACCTTCAAACACCCATAGAAAATCCACATATCCAGTAATATAAACATAAGATTCATTATCTATATCTATCCCCCTTCCATACGCATTCTCATTTAAGGTACTCTCAATAGATTTATTCCAGATATTAACTCCATCAGTAGCATTATACTTAGTTAAATAATAAAGAGAGTTACCAACATTAACTTCCCCAACTATGGTTATTGTCTGATCATATTCATCAAAAGCAATAGCATAAGGAGTTGCAGATTCCCCACCTATTAAATGAGTCCTATTCCATGTAACATCTCCGCTATAATTAACTGCATAAATTCTGAACCCAAAAACATCATCATTAGATCCAACAATATAAGAATTATTTCTTGCATCTGCAGTTACACCATATGAAAGTTCATTATTCGCTTCAGTAATCTGTTTAGACCATATCTCAGTCCCATCTGTCGCATTATATGCAATTAATAACATATCAAAATCTCCTACAGGAGCCTCAGATGCCGAGACATAAATCCTATCATCATTACCTGTCACCACTCCAGAACCTATCTGATTATATTCAGCACCATATGTAACATTCCACAATGAATCCCCATTGGTAGAATTATATTTAACTACAACAACATCTTCACCACCAGATCCCTCTGTTAAGTGAGTCCCAGTAACATACACTCCATCATCCGTATCAACCGCTATCCCATTAGCTATCTTAGTAGTACTTGTCGAATCATTATAAGTCATATTCCAAATATTGGTCCCATCTGTTGAATTTAACGCAATAGTATAAAAATCACTTATGTTATTAGATTTATTTACAAAGCCCGCAACATAAACAACATCCTTATTATCAACAGCCACAGAATTTGCAGAAGAATTCCCTCCTCCAACAACACTAAGATTCCATTGATGTTGCCCTGTTGAATTATACTTAATTACTAAAAAAGTTGTAAACGCTCCAAGCACAGACTCATTAGTATAACCTCCAACAAAACTATTCCCAAAATTATCAGCAGCAATAGACAACCCTCTCAACCTAGTCCCATTATTCTCCGAATAAAATTCAGTCCAATTTGTACTAGGTGCAGGATCAGTAACATAATCTATCTCCAAGTTCCCAAAAATCTTCAAATCAAAAATCTGAGTAGGTCTTAAAAGATTAGTCAACAACCTCTGATACCATTTCTCTTCAATTATACTTTCAAATACAGTAATCAAACCCTCAGAATTTTCCGGATAAACTTCTATTCTACCAGAACCATCAACAGACCTAGCAAACAAAGTTATATCGTTCTCACTAGTCAATGGTTCCTCAAACTTAACTCTAACATACTCACCATCCATAACATTCAACCAATCACCATCCTTCTTCCCAATAACATCATAAACATCTTCAACAATCTCTCTATCCTCATTCAACCTATACGCCTCAACTATCTCAATCCTATCCTCCTCTAAACTTTCTTCCGAAATCACCAACGAACCAATCCTAACCGACCCAAAAAAGAACAAAACCGTCACAACAATAATCAAAACCGAAAAAAACACCGCCTGATAAATCTTCTTAGAATTTACCCTACCAATCTTCTCACCAATCCTATCCCTTTTACTCGGCCCTTTAACAAACCTAGTTTTTACCCTACCATCTTCCCTATAACTCTCATAATAATAAGGCCCATAGGTTTTACCATTCCTCTTAATATACTTTTTATACACCATCTTTTGTAAGGTAATTAACAAAAATTACACGAAAATCTAGTTTAAATAAGTTATTAAGATGAGAGAATAGATAATTAATATGACTGACTCTCGATCTAAGGTGACTACCCCCCAACCACTCCCCCAAAAACCCTCCCAAAAGGCCTAACCACCACTTCAACAACTTTACCAATCACCCCCCGATTCCCCCTAAATATCTCAACAATCACCTCATCAATCAACTCCTTACTCGGCTCCTTAGTCCCAAGATACTTCTTCCTAACCTCTCCATTTCCATCTCTAAAAGACAAATAGTAATAAGGCCCATAAATCTTCTCCCCTCTTTTCACATATCTCTTATATACCATTCATCTACACGCAAACTACTTACGTTTCCCCCCCATTTTTCTATGCTTATGTTTTCTTCTAACAACTCTCTTTCTCCTCTTTCTTCCCTTCCTCCTTCTTTTCTTTTTCCAATTCTTCAAAATCAAAACTACTACCAAAAACAAGAGTAAAAAGAGTATAATACCAATTGCTATTAAAAAGCCAAACAATCTTC
>CAZOQD010000086.1:0-3682 GCA_964581925.1 Candidatus Woesearchaeota archaeon | reverse complement strand
GTAGGCAAAAATAACAACGAGAGGTTAGAGTTTACAACCTCCAACGAAGATAACATCAAACTATATTTTGATTTGTTAGATTACGATGAGTTTGTAGATGAAGTTGTCGAGCAGATCGTTGAAGAGGAAATCGATTTAGAAATTGATGAATTAGAGACGGTAAAGATAGGAGAAGTTGAAGTAGAAGAAGAAACCGAAGAAGAAACCGAAGAAGAGATTGAAGAAGTTGTTGAAGACTTAAAGGAGACAGAAACTGAAATAAGTGAAGAAGAAATAGAAGACACAACACAACCTGAGATAAATAAAGATGAAACAAACAAAATTATAAAAATAGAGGAAACCGAAGAAGAAACCAAACCCACCGAAAGCAACAAACCAACCGAACCTCTAACCGTAACCGGAAACGTAGTAAAATTCTTCGGTTTAATAGGAAGGGCAATAGGATTAGAAGAAGAATCTACTAACGAGGTCAACACAGAAACCCAACCAAATCTAACCCAAGTAAAACAAATAGTAGAAAACTTAGACTTAGAAGAAATCAAAGACTTAACAGAAAACCTAGAAGATTCTAAAAAAGATTTAATCGAAGAAACAAGCGAAATCATATTAGAAGACACCGAGTTCGAAATCCAAGTAGAAGAAGAAAAGGCAAAAGAACAAGGCGTAGACTACAAATGGGGCTACAAATTAGAATTAAAAGACTACAAATTCCTAGCAAAAATCGATGTAACATCAAACAACCCAATAACCCCTTACGAAGATTATGGCATGATCATAGATAACAATTTACTAAGTTTCAAAGATTTAGTCGATAAAGGCTACACCATCAGAATCGATTGGCCTGCACTTGAGATAGATAGCGAAGTTCAAGTGGGCGATGAATTAATCGAAATTGGGGAAGATGATGAAGTTGAGGATGAAGTGGAGGATGAAGTGGTTGAGGTGATTGAAGAAGAAATAGGAGAAGAAGAGGTTGAAGAAGAGGTTGAGGAAGTAGTTGAGGGAGAGATTGAGGTAGGAGAAGAGGAAGAGGTTGAAGAGGAAGTAGTTGAAGAAGAAGAGGTTGAAGAGGAAACTGAAGATGAAACTAAAGAGGAAGAAGATGAAGTAGTTGAAGAAGAAGAGATAGAAGATGAAACTGAAGATGAAACTGAGAATGAAGATGATGACAATAAAGAAGAGGAAGAAGAAACTGAAAATATCGAAAGCCCACATAACGATAACGAGTCTAGTGATGAGGAGGAATCTGATGATGAGAATGAAGATATTGAAGATACTGAAACCGATGAAATTGAAAACCAAGATACGGATAATGATGATACTGAAAATAACAACGAAGACAGTGAATCATCAGGCCCTGAAGATGTAGGAGATACCAAAACAGGGGATGAAACAGGGGATAAAAAGAAAAAGGAGATAAAGGAGAAAGAGGAAAAGGATAAAAAAGAAAAAGAAACAAAAGAAACAGAAAAAGAACCAAAAGAAGAAACCAAAAAAGAAACCAAACCCTCAACCCTAACCGGAAACGTAGTAAAATTCTTCGGATTAATAGGAAGAGTCGTTGGAATAGAACAATCCACCGAAGAATATTATGAACACACAATGACCATCTACATTGAAAGAGATTTCTCAGAAATTAACAACGATTTAATTATTGAAGAAGTCGTCGAGTTAGATGAAGTAGTCAAGATCATCGAAGATTCTGAAGATTCTGAAGATTCTGAAGATAAAGAAGATAAAGAAAAAGAAGAAGTTAGTGAAGAAGTTAGTGAAGAAGTTAATGAATCAGATATTAATGAAGACATTAATGAAGCAAATGAATCTGAAGAAAATATTGAAGAAGAAACTGAAATCAGTTTAATAACCGGCAAGGTTGTAAATGTGATCGAAGATGCCAATAATACAGATACCAATAATATAAATACCAATAATATTAACGAGCCCTACCAATTAATCCTAGGAACAGATTTCATCGACACCAACGAAGACGGATTATTAAGTTTAGGAGACACATTATATCTAGACCCAACATTCCAAAAACTAGGATTCAATGAGACCGAACAAATAACAACTAATATAACATTGGAGAACAACTTCACTCATCTAACCATCTCAGATCAAGCTCCTTATAATAACCTAGTTGGTTATTGGCCTTTTGATAAAAACAAAGGGGGAGGAGATTGGAATCAAAGTCAGATTAATAAGGGGTTGGTGTTTGATGGAAAGGATGATTATGTTGATGTCGAAATACTACCTCTTGGAGGGCAAACTGAATTTACATTAGGTATGTGGTTTAATCAAAATGAATTAGATAAATATAATAGATTGTTCGATCAAGTAGCTACTGGTAACGATCAGATTTTCATCTATACTTATACAGATGGAGAACTGTATCTTGAAATAAATAATGGTTCAACAAACGGAGATGCCCATTTTGATTATTCTAATTCTGTTACGGCTGGACAATGGGCTTATCTTACTGTTACATTTAATGGTTCTCAGTCAAATAATTCTAATAAACTTCAAGTATATGTTGATGGTGCAAGACAGTCACTTACTTATCTTAGTAATTTACCTAATGAAACAGGTGATTTAAACACTGCAATGACATTTGGAGGAGATACTCAGTTCTTCAACGGCTCAATCGACGAAGTCATGATCTTCAACCGTTCCCTATCAGCCGCCGAAATCTCAGACCTATACAACAACCAATCAGTCCAATCAAGAACCCTAGAAGATGATTCAAGCCTAGTAAGCTACTGGTACTTAGACGAAGATTCAGGAATACGAGCCAACGACTCAGTAGGAGGTAATGATGGGGAGTTGGTTGGCTATAGTGATACTATCACTTACGATTACACCAATAATAATAACGATGGAACGATGTTTAACGGGACTTATCAAAACAATTCATTGTATAATAAGGGATTAGTATTCGATGGAGATGATGATGTTGTACTCGTTCCTCATTCAACTAGCCTAAACATAACAAGTAATATCACGATTATAGCATGGATTTATCTAATAGCTAATGGTACTGGAGGTTCTGATACAATAACTACCAAGTCTAGTGAGGGAGGTGGTAATCCAATTCAATGGCAATTTGATTTAGGTGTAGATAGAATGATTAATTTTTATCAATGGCAAGGTGCATGGACTACAACTGTATTGTCTAGTACTGTTCTTAATCTGAATCAATGGTATCACTTAGCAGCTATGAATAATGGAACAGACGCAGTTGTCTTTATCGATGGTGTTGCAGACACAATGGATACAACTCCAGCAACAGATACAGCAGGGCATACAAATGCCTATAGCATGGGTATAGGGAGGTATGGTGCTGTTAATGCCCATCATTTCAACGGCTCAATCGACGAAGTCATGATCTTCAACACCTCCCTATCAGCCCAACAAATCCTAGACATCTACAACAACCAATCAGCAAGATTCACAAGTCAAGGCTTCCAAACTTTAAAACAATTCAACATAACATCAGGAAACAACACAATCAACCTAACAACAAACGCATTCCAAACCAACCTAGGAAGCCAACTAGAAACACGTCTTGGAGAGTGGGACCTAAGCCGAGGCTACAACGACACTTACAATGGAACCCTAGTAGCAGATGACGGCCTAGTTGGATACTGGCATTTTGATAATGTCTCAGGAATGGGAGAGAATG
>CAZOQD010000085.1:0-3763 GCA_964581925.1 Candidatus Woesearchaeota archaeon | reverse complement strand
ATTTTTGCATTTTTCGCGGCTTCTACTCCACTGCAGGCATCTTCAATCACTATACACTCTTCAGGATCTACTTTTAATCTTTTCGCTGCCTCAAGAAATACTTCTGGATTTGGTTTATGGTTTTTAATATCTTCTGCAGTTACAATGGTTTTAAAATATTTCTTTATTTGAAGGATTTCAAGGATTTCAAGGGCTCTCGGTTTCATACTTGAAGTCGCAACTGCTAATTCAATGTTATATTTTTTTGCTTGATCAAGTAATTCTATTAAATGTTTATCTGGCTTTTCATTTTTTATCGTGTCGAATTGTATCTCGCTTGCTCTTTTTGAAAACTCAGCAATATCATAATCTTTAATCCCATATTCAATTTTCCACGCCTTTAAATTATCTCTTAATGACCTTGATAAATTTTTTTGGATATATTCTTTTGAAAAGTTTACGCCATATTCCTTAAGCAAAATTTCAAAGGAATCCCAAATTCCTTCTATAGAATCGGTTAATACTCCATCCATATCAAATATAATTGCCTTTAACATAGAACCTATATTATTTGCAACTTTAAATAATTTTATTTTAATAATTTACTAGGCTGTTAAATAATGGCTAAAAGTTTATTTGGTAATGTATGTAGAGATTACTATATAATAGTAACATAACATTAATCTTATAAAGTAAGATAGTTGTTGAATTTGGAGAATGATTAAGGAATTTAAGAAGAATAAGAAGCTGATTGTGGGTTTGATTAGTCTGACTCTTCTTCTATTTGTGATTTATGCTAGTATTCCTTTTTTGAGTGCAATTTTGGGGGCGGCGATAATTGCGTATATTTTTTATCCTCTTGATAGGGCGCTTAGGACTCGGGGGTTTTCGGCTCGGGGGTCTGCACTTACTATTTTGATAATATCACTGATATTGGTTATTCTTCCTACGATATTTATAATAAATGGGTTGATTAGTCAAACTTTGTTGTTGCCGGATCAGTTGGATAAAGTGAATGAGTTGAAGGATAGAGTGAATGAGATGACTCCGTTTAATATCGAGATCGATTATGATAAGATAATTAATGAGATCACGCCGGTGTTGACTAGTTCGATTACGCCGATTTTTACGAATATTTTTAATGTGTTTTTTATACTTTTTTTGTTGTTTTTTTTGTTGTATTATTTGATACTTTATTCTGAGGATATTAAGGATATGTTTTATCAGTATTTGCCTTTTGGGAATCGGATTAATAATAAGATAATTCATAAGTTTCAGCAAGTTACAAATGCGACGATTATAGGTACGTTTTTGATTGCGCTTGTTCAGGGGGGTTTGTTGGCTTTGAATTTTTATATGTTAGGAATTCCTAATGCTTTGTTTTGGGGGTTTGTGACTGCTATTTTATCTTTCTTGCCGATTGTTGGGGCTCCGATTGTTTGGGTTCCAGCTGCTGCGATATTTTTTATAACTGGAGAGATTGGTAAAGGGATTGTGTTGGTTTTGGTGGGTATTTTTATTAGCACGATTGATAATATTCTTCGTCCTATAATTAATGCAAAGTATGGAAGTGTTCATCCAGTTGTTTCGATAATTGGAATTTATATTGGTATTGTGCAGTTTGGGATTTTGGGGGTTTTTATCGGGCCGTTGATAATTGTTTATTTGTTGTTGTTTTGGGAGTTATATAGGGAGGAGAGTGATACGTTTGGGGAGAAGAGGGATAGAAGGGTTGATGAGGGGTGGTGAGATGATGGAGATTGTAAAGATTGGAGACAGGAGTGAAATAATCCCTAAGAGTCTAGTTGAAGTTGTGGAAGATGAAAGTGAAAGTTGGGGAGTCACAGGTCCGGTAAGTAGTACAGAAGAAGTTTACAAAGCGCTTTTTGTTGTTTCTTCTATCTCACATTATGATGAAAGAATGATTTATGATTTGAAGGGTCAAAAAAGTTATAGGGTTTCGGTTGAGAGTAAAGAAATTAGGTTAGATGCCTCCCATCCTGTTGGGGCTACTCGTCATTCAGATCATATATTTCAATATGCTTATCTTAGTGAAGTGGTTTCATTTCATGATATTAAAGAACAATTTGAAAAAGCTGGTTATAAGTTCGTTGATTTAGGGTGATTTTTAGTAAGATATTTTAATACTAATTGATTTGTTTTTTAAGAGTGTGAAAATGAATCGGAGAAACTTAAGGGCTAGAAAAGTTGTGAAAGCTCTTGTTAATTATGGGTGTGTTATTGTGAGAAATACAGATCATGGAGTTATTGTTGAGAATCTTAGGAACTATAAATCTACTAATGTTCCGACTCACAGAGATATTCTGGCTGTTTATATATAATAATATATTGAGGCAACTTGATATTGATAAGAAGGATTTTGAAAGGTTTTTAGAGTAGAATTCTGGAGACTAGTAGTGGCTCTTTTTGTTCTAATAGTTTTCTTTTTTCTGGATATGTTTCTAGATACATTCTTGCAGATTTCTTAAAGTTCTCCATTGCTTCATCTAAGGTATCTCCAAAATCTGCTATTCCTAGTTCTTCATTATTAACTACTACTACTTTTTTTCCGTCCATATCTTCTTCACGGACAACTATGTTTATGCTTATGTCATTGTTTTTGTTAACCACATAACCGTCTGATTCCATATTTGTATTAAGGTGTTTAAGTTTATAAAATCTGTTGTTTTTTATTAGTTAAAATTCTTTAGAAAATCTTCCTCAGTAAAATGAAGTTTGCTTGGGATTATTATGCAGAAGGGTTCTTTGATTGTTAGGTTTTTTAGGTTTTTGAGAGTGTTGTAATAGATTTTTTCTTGGGAGGTTCCGAGTCTTGAGCAGATTAGAATTTTGGATAGTTTGATTGGTTTTTTGTTGATTGATTGTTGTAATTGGGCTAGGGCTTCTTTGCTTGATAGGTCGATGTCTATTAAGATTAGTGAATGGGAGTTTGATTTTTGGTTTTGAAGTACTAGATTGAGGAAGCTGTCGGGTTTAAAATTGGTTTCCCATTGAGGCATGCTTGCTATTTTTCCGAACTTGTATAATTGTAATCCGGTAAGAGAGATGGCGTCGAAGATGCTGGAGTTGAATATTATCTTTGTTTTTATTTTTGCTTCTTGGCAATCTTCTAAGATAGTGGTGTGAGTTGTGGCGAATAATGGACTGCCGTAAACTAAAAGGGCTATGTTTTGTTTTTTGGCTTCGCTTATTAGGAAATCTGATTCTACTTTTTCTCTGCCTAGGCTGATTAGTTTTCTTTTTAAGGATTTTTCTAGAGTGTTTTGAGAGTAAGGAAATTTTACGGTGTAGTTTTCTAGATAAATCTTTTTGCATTTTTTGAGGGCTTGTTTGCCTTCTTCTGTTATTGAGTTTTTATTTAGGCCTAGGCCGATTATGTATAGCATGATTTAGTGAGAAAAAGTTGGTTAATAAAAGTTTAGTTGAAGAACTTTTGCTATTCCTTTTGGAAAGTCTTATAAGGTTGTCTTGGTTGGTTGAGTTATGAAAGAATCATTAAGTAATGATGATTATAGAAAGTATCGATGGTTTCTTACTTCTTCGGGGAAGTTGGTAGTTGGGGGGAAGAGCGATAGTCAGAATGAATTGATTATTAAGAATTTTTTGGAGGAGAGGTATAGGGTGATGCATACTTCTAAGCCGGGGAGTGGGTTTATGATATTGGTTAGTGAGAAATGGGCGAGGAAGGATTTGGAGGAGATGGCTGTTTTTTGTGGGTGTTTTTCGAAGCAGTGGAAGCTTTCTGTAAAGGGTAAGAAAATTA
>CAZOQD010000084.1:0-3776 GCA_964581925.1 Candidatus Woesearchaeota archaeon | reverse complement strand
ATGAAATAGCTGAGAATGTAGTAGTTAGTGCGGATAGTTTTGAGATTGATGTTGCTGCGCAGGGAGCTTAGGATATAGATGTGGATTATAAGTGGGGTTATAAGGTTAAGCTTAATGATTATAATTTTATTTCTAAGGTGGATGTTACTAGTGATCAGGCTATTTCTGTTGTTGATGGGAGTAGTTTGATGGTTGGGAATAGTTTGCTTAGTTTTCAGGATTTGGTTGATGAGGGTTATAGTGTTAGGATTGAGAAGCCCTTGTTGGATTTTGGAGTTGTTGAGGGGATTGATTTGGAGGAGGATGTGATTAAGGAAGTTGGTGGAGGTGAGGGAGAGGTTGGAGATATAAATAATGGAGATGGAGATAATATTGAAATTATTGATGGGGAAGATTTAGGAGGAGGTATTAGTGAGGATATTGGTGATGATTCTAATGATGAGGATAATGAAGAAGTTGAAGATTTGGAAGAAGATATTGTTGTTATAGGGGAAGGAGGGGATGTTGAAGAGGAGATTATTGAAGAAGAAGTTGATGAAGAGGTGATAGATAGTGATGGAGAGAATGATAGTGATAGTGATAGTGATAGTGATGGAGAGTTAATTTGGGAAGATGTGAATGGGGAAGATGGGGGTGGGGAGGATAGAGGTGAAGATAATATTGAAGAAGAAGTTATTGATGAAGTTGAAGAGGCGTTTATTATTGAAGAGCTTGAGATTGAGGAGGTTGTTGAAGAGACTGTTGATGTTAGTGGGGTTGGAGAGGTTGAAGAGATTAATGAAGTTGAAGAGATTAATGAGAATTCTCAATCTGGTTTTGGTGTTGTTGCGTTAATTGGTAGTTTGGTTAGTTCTTTTAGGGATGTTCTGGTTGGGATTACGGGTAGGGTAATAGATAATGCTGTTGGGGATTTGGAGTATGAGAATACTGTGAGTATTTATATTGAGAGGGATTTTAGTGATAGTGTTTATCAGATAGGTGATGTTTTATATTTGGATCCTACAATTCTTTTGATAAATATAAGTGATGTTAGTGTTGATGCGGATTTGGTAAATATTAGGGCTGAGAATAATTTTACTCATTTGGCTGTTAGTAATCAGGCGCCTTATATTCAGTCAGGATATGGGATTGTTTATTATAATCCTTTTGATGTGAATCATACAAATATTGATAATATGACTTATGATTATACTGATTTAGATAATGATGGGATTGTTGCAAATGCGAGTTGGAACGCGAGTTGTCTGTATGGGGGGTGTTATGAGTTTGATGGTGCTGATGATTATATTAATGTAAGTAGCGATCCTGATTTTAATTTTACTAGGGGAGGGTTGTCGGTTTTTGCATGGGTTAAACCAAGTAGTGTTGCTAGTGAGATGGTTGTGGTTAGTAGGGAGGATCAGAGTGGTGATTTTGGATATCGTTTGACAATAGGACAGTCTGCTGGAACAATTGATTGTGATTTTGGAGCTGGAGGGGCACCTTGGCCGGATTATGCTCCGCAAAGTCCTGGAAGTAATATTAGTGCTGGAGAGTGGGCACATATAGGATGCGTATATAATACTACAGATATTAATGTGTATCATAATGGGGAGGAAGTTGGTAGGGCGCTTATTGATAGTAATTATCCTACTAATAGTAGTAGGGATCTTTGGATTGGAGCGGATGTTGATAATATAGGGGCTAGTGAATTTAATGGTTCAATAGATGAAGTGATGTTGTTTAATTTCTCATTGAATACTAGTCAGATAAGGAATATTTATAAGAATAATAGTAAGCGGTTTCAGTTTAATGGGACGCAGGGGATTCATACTGTTGATACTAATATCAGTGCTGGTGTGAGTTCGATTAGGGTTGATGGGAGTATTGTTAATTATAGTGAAAGCCAGATTAATTTGAGTGTTGGGTTTTATAATACTACTGGGACTGATAAGTGGTATTATACTGCTAATCAGACTTTTAATGGGAGTAATACTTTTAGTATTGGTGATACGAGTACTAATGTGAGTTTGAATTTTACATTTTATCCTGGTAATGGGAGCGAGGTGAGTGCTACTTATCCTTTTATTAGCCCAGTGCTTTATAGTAGTTTTGGGGATCTTTTGGTTTATGATATAAATAATACTATTTCTCAATGTCAGGATCTTGATACTGCAAATGCGGAATATAAATTGAGTGCTAATATTGTTAATAATTCTATAGCTGGTGGGGCTTGTTTTAATATTACTGCTCAGAATATTACATTTAGTGGAGCAGGATATAGTATTGAAAGTAATCAGAATGTTTTTGGGGTTTTTAGTAATGAGTTGAATACAACTGTGCGAGATAGTAATATTAGTATGGGGAAGATGGGGGTGGGGATATATATTGATGGGGATGCAGATAATTCTACCTTAATTAATAATACTTTAGGAAATCAATTTTATGGAATTGCAGTTGTTTCGGACTATAATCATTTAGAAAATAATATTGCTAATGTTAATTGTGCAAATTGTATTGGAATTATTATTGCAACTGGTAATTATAATAACATAACATCGAATAATGCATCATCTATATTTGATAAAGCATTTTATATTGATAGACTTAGTCATAGCACTGTTGTATTAAATAGAGGAGTTTCTAATACAAGTGCGGGGATTAAATTGCATAGGTCTTCAAATAATACTGTTACTTCAAATGTTGGAAGGTCAAATAGTAGTTACGGTATTGCTCTTACTTCATCTCGTAATAATACTTTGACTTTAAATATAGGTTCATCTGATGTTAGTGGCCCCGGGATTACATTGGCAATAAATTCTACTAACAATATATTAACCTTAAATACTGGATCTGCTAATTCAAGTGTAGGAATTAGGCTTACACAAGAGTCAGATAATAGTACATTAACTTTGAATACTGCAATTTCTAATTATACTTATGGAATTAGTATCGATCATGTTTCGAATGTTTATTTAACTTCAAATAATGCAACTTCGGGTGTTGCTGCTCCTGATTCGAATCCTGCAATTGAAATAGCTACATCTTCAAATATTAGTCTAATTAATACTTATGCAGTTGCCTATTCTTCTGGGAGTAGTGCGATAAGATTGAGAAATGTTACAAATATAAGTTTAACTGATTGTGTAAATATTTCTGGGGCTCTTTATGATATTAGTATTCATGCCGATTCTTCAACTGATATTAATATTACTAATTGTAGTTATGATTCTGAGTCAGTTTCAGGGGCCACAAATAGGTTGATAAGGAAATGGTATTATAGAGCACATGTGAATGATATAGCAGATAATAAAATTAGTGGGGCTAATGTTAGTGCGTATAATGTTAGTGGGGATAATCATTTTTTCGTTCAGACTAATGAGAGTGGATGGATGAATAGGACTATCTTGATTGATTATGTTAATTTAGGGGGTACTACTACTTATTACTCAAATTATATTATTAATGTTACGAATGGTAGTGATGTTAAGGAGCATAGTTATAATGTTAGTCTTGAAGAAAGTAAGTTAGATGATCTTTTTACTCTAGGATTGGATGGGGAAGTTCCTAATGTGACAATAAATAATCCATTGAATCAGAGTTATATTACGACTACGATTTTGTTTAATGTGACTGCTTTGGATGATGGTGATATGTCGGATGTTTATTATACTTTGAATGGGGGTTTGATAAATTATTCGATGAATAATTTGAGTGGGAGTCCTACCCAATGGAATGCTACTAATAGTACGATGGCTCAAGGATCTCATACTGCAATATTTTATGCGAATGATACT
>CAZOQD010000083.1:0-3808 GCA_964581925.1 Candidatus Woesearchaeota archaeon | reverse complement strand
AAAAGAAAATCAACCTCACAGAATTAAAACCCGAAGAAAAACAGGTTTTATCATTAATTCAAGAAAACAAAGCCATCTTCCAAGCAGACCTAATAGAAAAAACAGGATTCGGAAAAGCCAAAATGACAAGAATCATCGACAGACTAGAAGGCAAAGAAATTGTCGAAAGAAAAAGAAGAGGAATGACTAATGTTGTTGTATTAAAAGATTAAGAATCTTTTAATGCTCAAAAATACCCAAGATTTTTGTTGTTTTGAAAGATGATTAGACACTTTAATAGATAGAAAAGAATTAGATTAATCATCAACAATCACTTAACTCTTCTCACTCTTCCTTCTTTAATATCCTTAAAACTCTCCATAAACTGTTTTAACAAATCAACATTGGCCTGTCGCTTAAGATTGTTATATTCTTCCTTAGATATAGTTACCGTTTTCATAAACATCAAAGATGCAAGAAGTATATATAGTTTTCCAATCCTCCACCACAAAACCACAACCCTTATATAATTCTTATCCCTAAATACAACATGGAATCAAAACAAACAACTAATCAATTAGACAATTTAACTGGAATATTACCAAATACAGGAGATTCAGTAAAAGAAATAAGAAAAATAAGGGAACAGCTAGACAAAGAAGAATTTAATTTAGACGAACTAAATAATTTTGGAAAATTATAAAACTCTTTCAGGAATCTCTACCTCAACTCCATGCTTATCACATAGCATTATCAGCATCCTATCTCGAGTAATCAAAACACTATTTGTCTTCTTACTTAATAACATATGGACAACATCATAAAAACTAATCTCCCTATTATCTATATGAATATTCTTAGCATTATTATACTCATCCTTAGTCAAACTAATCCTCTTAAAATAACTAGGATTAAAAAAAGACAATCTTTCAATAAATTTTTGATCTCCTAGAACGTAACTTAATTCTTTCAATAAATATCCAGAATAATATACAATAAGATTTCTTTCTTCAACTTTTTTAAAAAATCTATCTGCAAATTCCCAATAAGGAAAACCGTTTTCAGCAATTTCCTTATTCCATAAATTCAAATACACACAAGAATCAACATAATAACCTCTATTATTCATTAACAAGAAAATATCCTATTCCTAATAAAATTAACTAATTCATTGCTCAATCAAACTTAACCCTACAAGTCGCATCATTCGTCAACAAATACGCCGACCCAATTAACAACAATGCACTCACTATCTGAATCTCAATACCATATAATGGCAAGACACTCAAACTAGCAGTAACTCCAAACAACCCCAAAAATGCCGGAAACAATCCAACAAAACACCCCGGACAAGCTCCTCCCAAAACCCCCATAAAAACCCCAAAACTCGTCAACCCTTTCTCACCATTATTAATACTCTTCAATTCTTTAAATCTCAGAACCATTAGATTAATATTCACTGCAATCAACCCTGCAATAAAAATATTAAAAATTACAAAAAAAGTTCCATATAATAAATTATCAAACAGAACTCCTCTGGTTATATGGATCTGATTTATAACAACATTCAAAAAAATATAAAATAAAAAAATAAAAATAAAATAAAAGACATAAGGCTTGGTAACAATTACTTTCTTAATCTTATCAAGCCTCTTCATATTATTGCAATGACTTTATAGCTGCCTCGAAATTAACCCAAGGTTGCGCACCACTTACTGCAGCAGTATCTCCATCTTTGTTTATCAAAACAAAATAAGGAGTTCCTCGACCTCCAGCATCCGTAGCTTGCTTCAAATCACTAGCAACTTTATCCGCAGCCTCATTACCATCAAGACATTTGTTAAACTTACCTGTATCAAGTCCTATCTGACCAGCATAACTCTTCAAACTTACAACATCAAGTGTTCTCTGATTCGCAAAAATAATATCATGCATCTCCCAGAACTTATCTTGCCTATTTGCACATTCACTTGCTTCCGCAGCTTTCTGCGCTTGCGGATGAATACTACTCAATGGAAAATGCTTAAAAGTTAATTTTACATCTCCCTTCTTGAAATAATCACTTTGCTTAAACTCCGCAACAGCTCCGTCTGCAGCTCTCTGGCAGAAAGGGCACTGAAAGTCCGAAAATTCTACAATAGTAATATCTGCTCCATTATCTCCTAAAATTGGATCGCTATCGTCTAAAGTAATCTTAATATTTCCCGTTGTAGGTGGCACAGTAGGTGCAGGGGCATTCCCCCCTCCATTACCACTCCCTCTACCAATACTATCAAAATCAATACCTCCATTCATCAACAATGTTATTACAAACAATGCCGCAAAAATAAAAGTACCTGCTTTCCATAAAGTCTCTTTCTTAAAAGTTACAGTCTCATCTTTCCCATGGCTATGATGCTTATGGTGTCCATGATCTTCATCATGCTTATGATGCTCATGTCCATGGTGCTCATGATGACCGTGTCCGTGTTCTTCACTCATTTTAAACCTCCTTTCATCTTACTTATCATACCTATTACCTACATATAACACTATTAAAGATTTAGGGTCTGAACACAACACTAGAGAACCTCTCTACTCACCAAATCTCCGTTCAAGAACGTTCATACGGGGTTTCAAACCCTCAAATGCACTTCAAGAGTCTTCCCATTAGGCACCCTACTGACCAACCCTCTCTTTTCCAACTCTTGCAAAACATAACTCAACTTAGCCTTTGACAAATTAGCACGCAACCGCAACGTACTCTGCGTAATCCCATCCTGCTCTTTAACAATCTCCATAACCTTCTTCTCATAATCATCCAAGGCCTTTAATATCAAACTAAACCTCTCCTCCTCAACCGCAACTTCTTTCTGAGCCTCAAGCCTATCCAATATCCTCTCCTCTGTTTTATTAAAAAATAAAAAATAAAATCCAAGAGCAAGCATAAACCCAAAAAACCCAAATCCCATATTAGTCACACTAACCAACCCCGCAACACTCTTGCACTCTTCACTAGGATTACATCCCAACTCACCAGAATCCCCAACCAAATTCACATTAAAATAAACGAGAAAAAACCCAAACACAAAACTAATCCCGACCAACAACAATCCAAGTTTCTTATTATCCATTTTATCTAACACCAACAAAAAACCTACTCTTTCTCTATATAAAAGTCTTTCTCAGATTTTGTTTTAATTAAGGTAGTAAATGATAAGATATATATGCAAATAAATCTCTCTTAATATTGAAATGTTAGAAAACAAATTATCAATTGTCGACAGAGCAATATCCTGGATAAGAGAAAATACAGACGATTCAATTAGGAGAATGGCCCTTATATCTCCAAACTCAATATGCATACTTGATGATTTAAACGAAGTCAACACGTATTTTGATATCGAAAAATTTGAGATTAATTATCCTAATTATTGGGGTCCTGATCTTAAAGACTTACTTCCTGAAGAAATATCTGATCACGGATTAGGGGTGCTTGAAGGCAGACACGATAGACCTGTTATTAGAAACTTTAACAATGCACTCAGATATGCAAAAGAACATTTGAGTTCTATAGACGATCACTCAGGCTTTTACTTCAACCCAAGAATATATACTAGGATTTCTATGCACCATTTTGGATATTTAAGAGACGATTTCATACTATAACGACAATCCTTATAACCATTTTACCCATATATTTCCATGGAAGAAAAAGAATCTAACTATTCTCAGCAAGTCCAAGAAACCAACCCACCCTCAACCAAAATCCTAACCGGCTCTCATGATTTAAATAAATGGCTAGAGGGCGGTTACGAAAAAGGAATCATCACCCTTTTCAGATCGGAAG
>CAZOQD010000082.1:0-3837 GCA_964581925.1 Candidatus Woesearchaeota archaeon | reverse complement strand
ATCGTAGGAGGCGGAAGGATATTGTTGTTGTGGTTGAGAAGAGAGTTGGTGGGTTTAGGGTGCTTTAGGGGGGTAAGAAGTTGATGGGGATGAAGATTGATGATAAGGAATTGTTGGAGGGATTGAGTGGTGAGATGCTTCGGAGTGGAAAGTGGAAGGGGAAGAAGTTTAGGAGGTATGATGTAACGAGTGATGTGCCGAGGATTGATGGGGGGAAGAGGCATTTTGTGAATCAGTCTATAGATTATGGGAAGAGGATTTGGTTGGATATGGGGTTTAAGGAGATGGAAGGGAGTTTGTTGCAGAGCGGGTTTTGGAATTTTGATGCTCTTTTTACTGCGCAGGATCATCCGGTTAGGGAGATGCAGGATACGTTTTTTGTTAAGGGGAAGGTTGCTAAGATGCCGGCTGGGGGAGTTGTTAGTGGGGTGAAGAAGGCGCATGAAGGGAGGATTGAGGGGAGTAAGGGATGGGGTGGGGAATTTAATGAGGAGAATTCTAAGAAAGTTGTGATGAGGACTCATACTACTTGTTTGTCGGCTCAAACATTACTTGAGATTGCTAAAAAAAAGGAGTTTCCGGCTAAGTATTTTGCTTTGGGTAAGTGTTTTAGGAATGAGACTGTTGATTGGAGTCATGGATTTGAGTTTAATCAGACTGAGGGGATAGTGGTTGATGAGAATGCTAATTTTAGGCAGTTACTTGGGTATTTGGTTGAGTTTTTTAGGAAGATGGGTTATGAGAAGATTAAGATAAGGCCTGGGTATTTTCCATATACTGAACCGTCGTTAGAGATTGATGTGTTTCATCCAGTTCATAAGAAGTGGGTGGAGTTGGGTGGGGCTGGGATGTTTAGGCCGGAGGTTACGATTCCGATGTTTGGTCGGCATATTCCTGTGCTTGCTTGGGGTCCTGGGTTTGATAGAATTATTATGGAGTATTTTAAGATTCATGATTTGAGGGATATGTATAAGAATGATTTGAATAAATTGCGGGATATGAGGGTATGGGATCGGTGAGAATGATGGAGGATATGTAAATGAAAGGGAGATTATTTTTAGCATCAAGTATTAATTTTACGGGAAAAGATATAGCTGAAAAGATTGGGGGAGATGTTACTCGGCTTAAGACTGCTTTCATTACGACTGCTGCTGAAGGAGAAGGTCCTGGTGATATGAGTTGGTTAGATAATGATCGGAAAGGATTGTTGGATGGGGGTTTTGATTTATTTGATTATACTCTAACTGATAAAACTTCTGAGGATATTGAAAAAGATCTTGGTGATTGTGATGTTATTCATGTTAATGGGGGGAATACATTTTATTTATTAGTTCAGGCTAGGGAATCTGGTTTTGATGAATTTATTAAGAAATTTGTAGATAAGGGTGGGATTTATATTGGATCTAGTGCTGGTTCGGTTATTGCTAGCCCTGATATTTATATTACAAGAAAGTTAGAGACTAAGATATATGAGAAAGAATTGAAGTCTTTTGAAGGATTTGGTTTGGTCGATTTTATTGTTTTGCCTCATTGGGCGAGTAAGGTATTTAGGGAGTTATATTTAAATCATAGATTGGATGTTGCTTATGTTAAGGGAAATAAAATAATTCTTTTGACAGATAGTCAGTATGTTTTAGTTGAAGGAGATATGTATAAAATAATTGGTGTGGGGGATGTGTAGATGAAAATTAAAGATATGCAAAAACATGTAGTGGATGAGTTTTCTGGAAATAGGGCTCAGGAATTTTATATCGCGAAAGCAGAAGACGGGCTTTGGGTGTCTGAGAAACATTTTATTAATAAATATTTTGGTAATAATAGTGGGAAGGTTCTTGATTTGGGATGTGGTACTGGTAGGACTACCCTGCCCTTGGTTAAAATGGGTTTTGATGTTGTTGGGGTCGATATAACTCCTAAAATGATAGATAATGCTAAGAAGATAGCTAAAGATAAGAAATTAAATATTGATTATAGGATTGGTGATGCTACTAGGTTGGAGTTCAAGGATAATAGTTTTGATTATGTTTTATTTTCTAATCAGGGTTGGACTCAGATTCCAGGTAGTGAAAATAGAATTGCTGCACTTAAGGAGGTAAGAAGAGTTCTGAAGAAAGATGGTGTATTCATTTTTACATCTCATCTTAGAGTTTGGTTTAGTGAATATTTTTTCACATTATTATGGTATTGGTTTAGGTTTTATATTCTAAGAAATGTTGGTTTTAGTATTGATGAATCCGATTTTGGTGATAGATTTTTTACTAGAGAAAGTTCAGGGACTTTATATGATACTAAACAATATATTCATATCGCTTCTGTTAAAGAGGTGAGTAATCAAGTGAGAGAATCTGGGTTTGAATTAGTCGAATATGATAATAGTTTAGGAATGTCTGGGGAGGATAAAAATAGGATATTTCCTATGTTTTATGTTTGTAAGATAAAATGACAATATTAACATTAAATAAAAAGGAATTGGAAGAGAAGATTGGGAAGATAGATGATAAAATTAGAAGTAAGATCGATATGTTTGGGACGCCGGTTGATGATGAGAGTGATTCTGAGATTAGTATTGAGGTTTTTCCGAATCGTCCGGATTTGCTTTCTCTTGAAGGGTTTTGTCGGGGGTTTTTGGGGTTTTTGGGGAAGGGGAAGATTAAGGAGTATAGGGTTGAAAAGCCGGATAGGGATTTTAAGGTTGTGATTGATAAATCGGTTAAGAAAGTTAGGCCATTTACTTCGTGTGCTATTGTTAAAGGGATTAAGTTTGATGAGAAGAGGATATTGGAGGTGATTGAGTTGCAGGAGAAGTTGCATGGGAGTTTTGGGAGGAATAGGAAGAAGGTTGCTATTGGGATTTATCCGCTTGAGGAGATTAAGTTGCCTATTAAGTATTATGCTAAGAAGCCGGAGGAGATAAAGTTTAGGCCGTTGGAGTTTCCTCGGGAGATAAATGGGAGGCAGATTCTTTCGCAGCATCCTAAGGGCAGAGATTATGCTGAGTTGTTGGCTGGTTGTGATGTTTTTCCGATATTTGAAGATGCTGAAGGTTCGATATTAAGTATGCCTCCGATAATTAATAGTGAGAAGACGGGGAAGATTTCTAATAGTACTAAGGATGTGTTTGTAGAGTGTAGTGGGTTTGATAAGGAGTATTTGGATAAGGCGATTAATATTATTAGTTGTGCTTTGTCTGATATGGGTGGGAAGATTTATGGGATGGAGGTTGAGGATGGTAATGATAAGTATTTGTCTCCTAATTTGGAAAGTGAGAAGATGGAGATTGAGGTTGAGTATGTTAATCGGAATTTGGGGCTTTCGTTGGATGATGTGGAGGTTAAGGGATTGTTGGGGAAGATGGGGATTGGGTGTGAGAAGGGTAAGGGGAAGGAGGGTAAGGGTAAGGGGAATTTGGTTGCTTTGATTCCTGCTTATAGGAATGATATTTTGCATGAGATAGATTTGGTTGAGGAGGTTGCGATAGCTTATGGGTATGATAATTTTGAGCTCGAGATTCCCGAGATATCTACGATTGGAGAGGAGAGTAGGATTAGTATAATGAAGAATAAGATTAGGGAGATATTGGTTGGTTTAGGGTTACTTGAGATTTCTACTTTTCATCTTTCAACTAAGGAGAAGCAGTTTAAGAGGATAGGGGTTAAGGAGTTTAAGGATAGGATGATTGAGGTTTTGGATAGTAAGACTGAGAATAATGTGTTGCGTGATTCGTTGTTTGCGCAGACGATTATGGTTTTGAGTGAGAATAGTGATGCTTCGTATCCGCAAAGGATTTTTGTGGGTTAAAAAGAAAAAGCCGCCGCGTCTCCAAAAGTGCCAGAATTT
>CAZOQD010000081.1:0-3839 GCA_964581925.1 Candidatus Woesearchaeota archaeon | reverse complement strand
TTCTGTTCCAGGAGGAAAATTAAAATTAATATTATCTCCTGCAGTAATCTCACAAATATAATACCTAAAAATATCTGAAGAAAACTTATCAACCACCTCATAAGGACTAACTATATTCCCCAAGGACTTCGACATCTTAACACCTTGAAAATCCAAAATCATTCCATGTACAAACACATTTTCATAACTAGTTTTATTGAACATTATCGATGAACAAATTTGCAATAATGAAAACCATAATCTTATCTGATCATTACCCTCTAGAATCGCATCAGCAGGAAAATATTTCTTCAATAACTTAGCATCATTATCCAAACAATTCCAACTCACCGTCCCTGAATCGATCCACACATCCGAAACATCTGGAATCCTCTTATATTTATTTCCATCTTTCTCAATTATTACTTCATCAATCCAAGGTTTATGTATAGAAAGATCATCAAACTTCTTCCCAGTCAACTTCTCCAATTCCTCCAAACTTCCAACAACAAAAAAATCCTCTTCATTATCTTCATTAACCCAAATTGGAACTGGGCAACCCCAAAATCTCTGCCTAACAGCACTATTATCACGAAGATTCTCAGACCATCGATCATAACTCTCCCCAGATTTCTTAGGAACCCATCTAACTGATTTATTCATCTCCATTATCTTAGGAACCAAATCACTAGTCTTCAAAAACCATTGCTCTGTAGTTCTAAAGATAACTGGCTTATGACTTCTCCACGAATAAGGATAGTCATGTTCCACCATTTTCGTCGCAAGCAAATACCCTCCATCTCTAAAATAATCGACAAATCTCTTATCATCCTCTTTAGCAGTCCAACCTTTAAAATGCCCACTTACAAACTCTCCCCTTTCATTCAAACTATTATATCCTTCAATGCCATATTTTCTTCCAACTTCCTCGTCCTCAGGACCACACCCCGGAGCACAATGCACCAACCCAGTACCAGAAGAAGTATCAACATACTGCTTACTCAAAATAATCGTATGCAAATTCTTACTCTCCTTCTTAAGCTCATCATACTTACCCACCATCTCTTCTTTCAAAAAATGCTCATACTCTTGCCCTTCTAACTCAGAACCCTTAAACTCTTCAACCACCTTATATTTCTTTTCCATAACCGAATCCATAAAATCCTCAACCAAATCTTTTGCTATAATCCAATATTCTGATCCGACTTTTATCCTCACATAGTCAACATCAGGATTAACCATAATAGCAAGATTAAAAGGGATAGTCCAAGGAGTAGTAGTCCAAATAAGAAAATACTCATTCTTACTATCTTTTTTCTTAAACTTAAGAAAAATAGAATCATCTTTTATTAATTTATATTCCAACTCATGCTTCGCCAATGCAGTCTCAGACTGAGCATCCCAATGCATAGCTTTCTTACCTTTATACAACCTGCCTTGCTCAAATGCCTTCCCAAAAAAAGCCCACTGCCCCGATATAAACTCCTTCTTAACGGGCATATAAGCATTATCAAAATCCATCCATACCCCAAATCTCCTAAAATCATCATTCATTTCAGCAGCAGATTTCAAAGAAAAATTCATACACTCTTTAACAAATCTCTTAACCCCATATTTAGCAATATCATCCTTCGTCTTCAACCCAAGTTTTTTCTGCACTGCATTCTCGGTAGGAAGTCCATGCATATCATACCCCGCACGATCCCATACATCATACCCTTGCATCCTTCTATAACGCAAAACCAAATCCTTCAAAGACTTATTCCAAGCATGCCCAATGTGAATCTTACCCGAAGTATATGGAGGACCATCAAGAAAATAAAACTCCTTCCCCTTAGCATTCTTCTTTCTAGACTTTTCATATATCTTCTCTTCGCGCCAAAACTTCAGCATCGCTTCTTCTACTTCTTTAAAATCATACATTTTCCTTATATCCTATCTTAACTTAATTTCCAAGCTTTTTAAATTTATTATCAAACACATAAAATCTCCACGCACATTCAAAAAGAACGCGCCACTATATTATAATTAGAATAACACTAGCTATGAAAACATTCAAAACCCTATAACATTTCACACTAGCCATTTTCGTAAACAATTAATTATCTAGAAGTATTTAAACTTGTTGGTTAATTAAAAATCCTAATTGTCTTTCAACACTTTTCTTAGTCAATCTTCCTCTTCTATCTGGGTATACTTCAACAATAACTGGCTTGTTACTTTTTAGATAAGGTAAATATTTTCCAATTTGATCACCTCTAAAAATTGCAAATCCAGAGCCATAATGTAAAACCATCTTATTCTTCTTTCTTTGATAATTCTCATCATAAATTTTGACTCCACTCATCCCAACAACCTCTATAAAAAAATTGTTAACCTTGAAATCAGCTCTCTTTCGACTATTTGGTAATACCTTAACCTCATGTTCATAAGTTAATTTATTATCATAAAGCCAACCAGTAACTATCTTTTCATAAGAAGATTTAACCAAAAATCCATCTTTTGCAAGAATCTTTTTTCTTAGTCCAAAAATTGGTTTCCTTTTTTCAATTCCATGATAATCCAACCAACTATTAACAGTATTCTTATCAACATTATATAAATTTCCTATTTCCTGAGTACTCCATTGAAATTCAATATAAAATATATAAAGAACATATCTAGAAGGAATTTTAACTTTCCTATGTTTTTGTAATATTATGCAAATCTCACGTGCCTCTTTTTTGTTTCTAATCTTCATTTTCTCTAATTTTAGCATATTTAATATAACTTTCTCACCCATATTATATTTTTTAATTAATTCGCAAACACTCTTACCACTGTCATACTCCTTAGCTACCTGTTTTGATGATGGTTTTGAATACAACTTCGTCTCTGAAGAACTTCTTATGATAACTCCATTTTCAATGAGAACCCTCTTAATAACAGTTTTACTTCTCCCAACTCGTTTTCCTATTTCACTAAGGCCCTTACCTTCAGTTCTGTAGAGATCAACTATTCCATTTATATGTCTAATTGACAATTTAATCTTATTATATGGTTCCAAACCTTTCACAAATCTTCCATTATTTTTATCTCTCATCTAAAGCCTCATTAACAAGTTGATCGGCCATAATCTGAAATTTACTACCCCTATTAACATGATTATAAGTCACTTTCTCAAATGCTCTTTCACAATTCTTTACCTCTTGAAATAACGGATACAAATGTTTAGCCTTTATCCTATAAATTCCACTAATCTGTTTAATAACAAATTCAGAATCCATAAAAACCTGAACTTCATAACGAGTATATTTAGCAACTAATTCAAGAGCTTTAATCAATGCCCTATATTCAGCGACATTATTTGTTGCCTCCCCAATACATTCCTTATACTTACTTAGCATGCTGTTATCTTCATCCCTAATGACAACACCAATTGCTGAAGGCCCAGGATTTCTTCTAGAACCACCATCAGCATTAACATATACTTTATTTATCATAACAATTCACATTAAATTCAACTATAAAGATTTTTCTATACAAATCCCACCCCAAACTTCCCCCCACTAACTTCCACAGCATTAACAACATCCTTCAAATCCTCAACCATCTCTCCAATCCCACCAAGATCTTTCTTCGACAAAGTCAACTTAATCTCAGAATTCATAGCCTTCTTAGCATTAGTCTTTTCCTGTCTGACCCTAGATAAAACATCAAGGAACAAATCAAACTCTTCACTCTTCCCAACCTTTCCACTTTCAGGCCACTTAGAAACATGAATACTCTTATCTTTCTCCAAACCTTTACTCTTAGAACTCTTCTTAAAATGTTCCAAATAAATCTCCTCACAAACAAACGGAACAATAGGCGCGAACAAT
>CAZOQD010000080.1:0-3875 GCA_964581925.1 Candidatus Woesearchaeota archaeon | reverse complement strand
TTATCCAACATCCTACCTTTCCCACTTCCATCATAATCACTAGTCTCAACAATACTAATCCCAAACAACCCATTACCCGCAAACAACAACCACAATATACCAAATCCCGTCAATACTAACAGCAATAACACTATTACAAGAATCATTTTCTTAGATCTATTATTATATGTCATTTTCAAGTCGTAACTAAACATGGCAACCCTTTACAAATATTTCTATTCTGCGGTTTAAAAAATGAGGTGGTAAATGGGGGGATTTATTTTATAAGAAATAATTTCTTTGATATTAATGAAAAAAGAGTAAGAACATTAATTATCTCTAATTCATCCAAAACATTTAATAACCCTTTATTTCTAATATTTCTACCCGAGGGGAAAGAGTTCTGTGATAAGCAAGTAGAATGACAAATAATAAATGGAAACTATAGGGAATTTAATCTAGAGAATGGTCTAAAGGTTATGCTCCAGGAAACGCCAACACAAACAATTGGTGGAAGACTTCGAGTTTCTTTTGGAGCCTTAAATGAAAAACCAGGAGAAGAAGGACTGGCACATTTCTTAGAACATAATTTAATGACTGGAGGATCTTCTAAATATGAGCCAGAAGAAAGTGATCAAGTTAGAAATATATTTGGATCTTATAATGCATTTACAGGATTAGAAGAGACTACTTTTCCGGTTGATATGTTAGCAGAAGATCTGGGATTATATCTTAATTTTGTGTCCGATATTGCATTTAATCCACTCTTAAATCCAGAAAGGTTTGAAGAAGAAAGGAATAGAATTTTAAGAGAAACTGCTGATGCTAAGGGGAAACCAGATTTTATAGATAATAATGCATATCATGAAGCATTTTTTGGAGAAAACGATCCACGTACTTATTTTATTTTGGGAGAAGAAGATGTGATTGGATCAGTTACACCAGACAAGTTGAGAGAATTTCATTCTAGAGGTTATGGTGCTTCAAACATGGATCTTATACTTGTTGGAGCTTTACCAGATAATATAGAAGATCTCATCAAGGATAATTTTGAAGGTAGAGAAAGTGGTGAAAATACTAGGTTTAAATTCCCAAGGAATTCTCCTTTAGAAGGAATTGTCACTATTCATTCTCCTGCTCCAGAAATATTTAATGAAGATCGTCCTTATGAAAGTAGTGCTCAACTAGATATTTCACTATTCGCTTCAACTAGATCTGATCCCGACAGTTATGCTGTACAAATGTTATCAGATATCTTGGGAGGAGATGCAAATTCACGTTTATTTCAAAGAGTTAGTCAAAGAATGGGTCTTGCATATGGGTTTAGAAGTGCCTATCATGGTGCAAAGAATGAAGGGGCAATATATTCTGGAGGGAGTATCAAAGCAGAAAGATCTAATGAAGTAATTGATGCTGTTTTTGATGAAATGAGAATTTTAAGAGAAGATTTAGTGCCTAACGAAGTACTGGATAGGAATAAAAGAATAGCAAGATACAATGTTTTAAAGAATTTTGAGTCAAATAAAGGACATGCAAATGCGATTGGGATCAAATATGATAGGGGAATAACAACTGAAGACCATCTAGAAAAATATGGTGCAGTAACCCCTCAGGATGTTCATGAAGTTGCTAATAAGTATCTACCAAGTAACAGGGAACACGGCAAGTATGTTATGATGCTAAGAGACCCATTGAAGAATTGAAGGATCTAATAATCAAAACAAATAACTCAATAATCAAGTTCTATAAATGAAGCAATAGTATACCCAAACTAAACTCTTTTCACATATCCCTTTTTCTTCTCTACCCAAAAAACCACCACACCGCCCCCAAAGACCCAATAGCAATAAACAATAACACAAGTCCAGCAAAAACCTCCACCCCATTAACCCCACCAACCCCCTCGACAACTCCCAACTCCCCAATCAACCCATTCCCACCCAACTCCAATCCAGAACCCCCCAACCGCACCCCTTCATCAACATTACTCCCCTCAATTCCCTCAGAACTACACCTCTCCAACACTATCTCTCTCTCAACAACAAAATTATCCCCATCAGTATGAACCTCTACCTTCAAATTATACTTACCATTACTCGCATCCTCCGGAATCAAAATCAAAAAATCCTCTCTCTCATCGTCATTATCCCCATACTTCTCAATCTCAAAACTCTCACTTCTTTCATTAATCGACAAATCAGAATTAACAACACTAATATAAACATCCTCATCATCATCCCCATAATTCTTAACATCCACTCTAACATCAACACTATCTCCACAAACAAAAGAATCCTTATCAATCCTCAACTTATCAACAACAACGTCCAAATCTCCTCTATCAACCTCAACAACTACATCCTTCTGATTACACAAATTATCATCATTCTCCACATAAACAAATATCCTATAATCATGATCTTCCTCTAAATCATAAGGTATCTCAAAAGCAAAGTTCGACAACTCCATCCCATCCTCATTAATATCAAACTTATCTTCAAAACTCTCAATAACCTTCTGATCCGTAACATCATAAAAATAACTCTCAACCTCAACTTCCATCTTATCATCAAACTCGTTCCTTACCTTAATATCAAAATCAATCTCCTGCCCAACTTCATAATCCAAACTCTCATCAAAATTATCCAAATCAATTCTTATTTTACTATTTTTACTATCACAAATATTACTAACATCACTAAACTCCGGCGGTTTTACAGAACAACTACTTGAACAACAAGAATTTGTATCACTAACTTCATATAATTCACTATCACAAACTTGATTTACAGAACATACAATTCCTCCCAAATCCGAACAACTAAAATAACTAGAATCTCTAACATTAACAGTCCAAGAATTAGAATCACTCAAACTACCGTCGCTAACAACAACCTCCACATTATACGTTCCAGTATTTCTATTAAACTCATAACTACTATCACTACCAACAACTTGATTATTAACTTTCCAAGTATAATCCAGATTACTCTCTTCATCCCTCACACTAACTAGAAACACCCTTCCAATATCCTCAAGAATATTAAAATTATCAGCAGGACTAACGCTAATTATCTCCGGAGCATCATTAACACAATTCTTATTAATATCACTAGATCCAGGATTAACATCAGCATCATTATCATCACAATCATCTCCCCCAGATTCCAAAGAATCATATCCATCTCCATCCTCATCAACTAACCCAGAAGTAATCAACCAAACAATTGAACGTTTAAACAAATTCTCAGCATCCGAGTTCCATTTACTAACTTCATTCAATCCAAAAAACACATTACTCTCATAAATTCTCTTATCTCTATCAGTACAACCACTATCAATAAGCATCGAATTATGATCAACCCCAAAAACAACAATCTCACTATTATCCGAATCATGACTCACAAGACTATAAGACCCATTCGCCTTACACCCATTCAAATAAGACATACTACCTGTACTCGTATAAAGATCCAAATCCCCCAGATTATAATCTTCAGTAATATAGTGAGTTATATCTCTAATCTCAGACCTTCTCCTAGAAGATGTAGTCGAGCCACTACTTAATCCAGCTTTCTTAGCCGCACTGTTCCCTAAAAACAAAGTCCTATACCTAGTATTATCAAAAACCCCTCCAATATTACTAACTCCTGCACTCACTACAATCAAATCATAACTACCAGCATTAAAACTCTCATCATCCAAAAAACTCACCACATGCCCATCACCAACCAAAATATTCTTTAAAGAAACATCATCACTACCCACTCCACTAGGATTACTCACAACATAACCAATATCCAGAGCAAACACCGTGGGCAACAAAAACAAAACCAGAACAAATAAAATAAGATTTTTAAACATCCTTTTTATCATTCTTTTTTAATTTATCTTTC
>CAZOQD010000079.1:0-3960 GCA_964581925.1 Candidatus Woesearchaeota archaeon | reverse complement strand
TGATTTTAATAAAACGAGATTAGAGTTAATTCATGCATATTATAGAGATTATAAGACAATACAGTTAGAGGGTAAGGACATCAATAAAGTTTATGAAAAAATTATTTTAGAGATAAAAACTCTTATTGGTTTGGATATTATTGAGAAGAATCAAGATTCTATCATTATCAAGAATTTTTCAAGTGAGGATGAAGAGCTTTCTCCAAGGATCCTTATGAGGAAAATGGATATTGGAATTAGGAGCATGTTTGATTCGATTAGAGTTTTTTTTGAATCTGGTTTAACAAATGATGATTTATTTGAATTAAAATCTACAAAAGAACAAAATGAAAGAATATATTCTTTAATGAGAAAAACAATTCTTAAATGTATAGAGAATCCTCATTTGTTAAGGAAATATCAAGTGTCGTTTCATCAGCTTTCAAAGGACAAAATGATAGCAGGAATGTTTAATAATATTTCTTCAATGTTGGAATCGATTGGTAGTTCTTTTTTGTACTTAGAACATAAAAAAAAGGATATGGAGATTATTAGGGAAATTTTTGATTCTATAGAAAAAGAGTTCGTAGAATTAATGAGTATAATGAGATATAAAAACTATAAAGATGTTTTTGATATAATTACAAAACATGATTCTAAGAAGACTTCGTGGGATTCTTCAATTAAACGAATGAATAATCCGATAATGATTGAATCGATGACGTTTTTAATTGTTATAAATGATATCCTTCATAAACTTGCTTTTGAAATTATTGAGTAAAATCAGTTGGCCATTTAGTTTTTCCGGTATTAACAATTAATATTTTAGCGTCCTTAGGAACTTTGTTTTTCATTTGTAGGAGCATTCCAAGTCCGCAAATTCCAGAAGGTTCAAATTTAATATCATTATTATTTGCTATTTTGATGGCCTCATCAAGATTTTTTTCATTAAGTATAAAGACACCTGATTCTTGACCACAGGTTCCACTATATATTTGAATTCTAATCCATTGTTCATCAAAATGTACAAAGGGTAGATGTGGGGAATATAATTTATCTGCCTTACTTTTTGGATCACTTACAGTTGCACCAATAAAATTGCAATTTTTTAATGTTTGAATATCGCCTGAAAATCTGGGGTCACGAGTATCCTTTAGAACCTCATTCTTAGTTATATTTAGAAGATTTTCATACAAGTTTCCACTTCCAAATGGGAGGAAACAATAATCTGGGGATTGATTAAGGATCTCGTAGGATAACCAGTCATAGTATCTAATTGTAGGGCCCAATACGTCATTAGAGGTTATGTCTAATCCTTCTAAATTATTGGTTAGAGTAAGAATTTCCTTCCAGTGGAAAGGTTTTCTTGATAGATCGATTCTAAAAATTTCGCAACCAATTTTTTCTAAACATTTTATTATTCTTTCGTCTAGATCGATATCAACTAAACATTTTAAATTGGGTAATTTATATTTTCTTAGTAAAGTTTGAATTGCAAAAGCGGCAGATCCTGCGGTGATTATTGACATCTGTGGTAAATTTTTTAATTGTCCATTTTTCTTGGAGATTAAAAAATCTCTATAAGTTACAACCATTTCCCAAGCCATTCTGTCCTTATGAGTTCCTGTGGGATTAGTGCTTTCATCTTTTAGCCAGACATTACTAAATCCTGGGACGTTAATCCTAAAAGTAGATGAAGCGGGGAATTTTGGGTCTTCGGGAGGGAACTCTGGTTTTTCAGGGTTGTTCTCTGAACCTACTCTAATTGAGTATAATATTTTAGATTCAGCAGCAGTAAGTGCCATATAAATTGAATAGATAGGTTATATTTAATACTTTTGTTTCTAAATATTTATATTAATTTTTTAGAGTATGTCTTTTGAATTATCTAGCCTCACCAAATAAATTAGCTGCCTGACCAGGTCTTAGGTTTCTATGGCCATTGAAGAATTCTGGGTATTTTGCTTTTGCTAGGATAATCATTGCATTAACTACTTTGCCACTGGTAATATGCTGTTTGCCGTTTCTTTCTATTATACCTACTCCATTGTCAAGTCTTATTTTGATTCCATTATTTGTCCCATAGCTACCTCTTTCTATAAAATCTGCAATTGCTATTGTTTCATCTCTATTATTGTTAAGAGTTAAATAGGCTCGTGCTTCGTCTCTTGTTAAATCTCTTGGGACTCCTATCCTCTTCTTAGCTGCATCTGATAATCCTAGATCTTGAGGAAGATATTCGGCTACTTGTTCAGCGAAGTTGCTTAAACCTACTGTATATTCTCTGGCTTGTTCTCCTGACATACTGTTTAGATCATTAATTTGAAAATTATTTGAATCCATGAAATCTTGTATAATATTGCTGTCAATGATACTTCTTATATTAGGATCATCTATAATATCATTAGCGGCTGAATTCATGCCATCGGCTATCTCTTGATCTACCTCACTATAGGCCCTGCCCACTACTCTTTCTAATCCAAAGACACCTTTATTTAATTCTTTTCCTACAATTTTTCTTTTGGGTATTACATTAATTATTTTATCTGTATCTAACCTATTTAGTACTGCATCTCTTGCGTTTCTGTAATCTTGATAAGAAGAATAGTCAGATTGTTTAATGCTTGCTAGTTCTTCATCTATTGAAGATTCTGCTAATGAGTAAATTGTTCCAAAGCTGTTTCTTCTAAATAATATTCCTTCAACAGTTAAGGATCCCATTGAGGTATAATAGTCTCGATCGATAAGTTTAAATTCTCCGTTTCTAACGCCTAGCTTGAAATAATCATTGTCATTTAGATTGGCATTGTGTAACTTACCTATTGCAAATTCTGCTGCTTTACTTGGTTGTCTTGAGAATAGGGTTTCTTGATCTCTGAATACTATGTCCATTTCTCCATTTTTAACTATTAGATCACCTAATCCTGATTCTTTGACCGTTACTTCATCAAAATCTTGGGCCATTGTAACTTCAATATCTTCTCCAGTCATTTTAATTAATTTTCCTGGGTCCATTTGAATTCCTTGTAAACCTAAGTTGAACTCTCCTGGACCTATGAATATATTTGTTAGACTTCCTAAGATTCCATTTCCTATGCTAGGAATAGATATTAGGTTATTGTTAACTGACATTACTACATTATGAGCTAGGAAATATCTTCGTCCTTCTTCCTCAATTATGTAAATCGATGCTGGTGATTTTAGATCTTTTTTTCTGAAGAATTGGTTTTCTCCAACACTTAATTGAGCTTTACCTTCTAATGAGAATTTTTCTCCATCGAAGGTAATTGAGCCTTGATCTAGATCTAATATTTCTTTACCATTTTCTATTTTAGTTTGATCTGCTAGCTCTATTGGATTTATACCTTCTATTTTGTTTCCGTTTTCATCTAAAACTATGCCTTGTTCATTTATTGAACCTGATGAGAAGATATATTTTCTCCCGTTTTCGAAAGTTAAGATAAACTGGCCTTCTTTGTGTTCAATTTCAGTTAGGCCTTTTGGTAATGTTTCTATGTCTAACCAGCTTTTTTGATCTCTGCTTTTTAATAAATTGTTTTCCCAGAAGATACATATCACACATTCATCGTCTAATGAAACTTGGATTAAATTAGTTAGTTGACCATCTGTGGCTTCATCTCTTAATTGGTTGATGTGTGCTTTTGTGAATTCGTTTGCTTTATTCTTATTAATTCTTAAGATGTTTTCAAAGTTTGTTTGCTCCTTGACAGAATCTGGAATGGTTAGCATTTCTTTGACGCTTATTGTTTCTATTCTTTCATCTGTTAGTGATTCTATTTCTTGGGTTAATGATAATGGGATGACTAAGAGTGTTAGTGTTAGGAATAAAATTATTGTTGATAAATATCTGGTTCCCCTTTTCATTTTTTTACATAGTAGGAAAGGCTTATAAGGTTTGTTAGATGTTGGCGTTGTCCGGAAACACCCAAATCCTAATTCGCAAAAATAAAAAAGCTTGCA
>CAZOQD010000078.1:0-4027 GCA_964581925.1 Candidatus Woesearchaeota archaeon | reverse complement strand
TTTAAATGAACAACCAGTTTGGTGTATGAGTTATCAAGGAAAACACGATGAAGATTATCCTGATGATTTCTTCCAAAACGAAGCATTCCCATTCTTAAAAAAAGCTTTAAGAGAAATGGAGGATTCAATGCCATTTAGAGGACCCCAAAAATTTGAAGAAGGAGATTTTAGATATTCATTTAAGATGAATGGAGATTATAGTTATTTCACGGGAAGAGAAACGATACACCACAAGGAAGTAGGAGTCTTCTTTCAAGATGTTATGGGAGAATTAATCAAATAATCAAACAACTAACCAAATCAAAATACTTCTCACCCCATCATAATTACATAAGCTACCAAAAAATAAATACCAAAACACCCAAAATCATAAAAATGAAACTAAAACAATCATTCAACCAAAAATGCTACCAAATCCTAAACAAAGTCCCAAAAGGCAAACTAACAACATACAGAGCCATAGCCCACAAACTAAACACAAAAGCCTACCAAGCCGTGGGAAACGCCATGAACAAAAACCCTTGGCCTTTTCATAATGAAAATCTTACTAATACCCCAAAAACCCCCTGCCACCGAGTAATCAACAGCAACGGAGAATTAGGAGGCTTCGCATCAGGACCAAAAAACAAGATCAAACTCCTAAAACAAGAAGGAATAACAATCAAAAACAACAGAATAGATCTAAAAAAATACGAACACAAACTCTAACTAAAGACCTCAATATGTAACCACTATACAATAGATACATTTATATAGTCTAAAATACATATAATATTACAATGGGAACTTACACCGGAAATCCACTATTATATAACATGAATAACGATAATGGTCATTTTATCAAAAATGATCAATACACTCAATTCGTTGGAGCAGTTAAAGGAGAATTCAATTCAGAGGTAACAGAAACTCTTGGCGCTAATCAACATGAAGAAATTATTAGATGTAATCTTAATAATGGGGATGGAGGTCTAGTTGTTGAGATTAGAAAATCAGAAGGAAACAAATTAGAAACAGCACTTGTAGATCGTAATGGAAAAGCAACCCTAGTTAAATCTGATGCAAGAATAACACCCTATAGATTATCTGATCAAGATGTCGGAAACATAAGCCGAGGCCTTGAAGCAGTATATGATCATCCAAACAAAGATAGTGCTACTCCATTTAATTAAAAAAATTCATTTCTTAAAAACAAGTCTAGCGCACTAAATCTCATCATCCCCTAAACAAAAACCTTCTTCTTCTCAACAATCGCCTTCGGCGCCTCTCCCCCATGCCAAGTCAACCTCGGCCGAATCCTAACCGGATAAATCCTCTCACTGTTATCATCCAAAATTATCCCACTCCCTTTCAAATCCGGCAACTCCCTCATCTCCTTCTGAATCGTAGCCAACATATAAGTCTGCATTATCTCATTCAAAGCATCAATATCATGTTTATTCGTAAGACGATGTGCAAGCACAATATCCGACTGCGTCATAACATCTCTATGAATAACTCCCGGCTGCTGAGTAGCCAACACCATAGATATCCCGGGCTGCCTTCCCTCCCTCAACAATTGCACAAGAGAATTCGTAGCAGGCGTCTTATAATCATTAGGCAAAAACTCATGCGCCTCATCCAAAAACATCCAAATCAACGGCATCTCTTTCTTCTCACTAACATTATCCAACACATGATGAATACTATCTATCTCCTCTTTCTTCCTACTCATCATCCTCTGATTAAACAACTTCTTACTAACCAACCCAATAATCAACGCACGAACATTAAACGCAGCAACCGAACTATACATCGAAATATCAAGAACCGTAGTCTTCCCCGCAACAACTAAATCCCCAATCTTAGTACTCTCCTCGCCATTCTTAGCAAAAACCTTCCAAGACTTAGCCGCCTCAAACAACGCAGAACAACTCTTCTTACTCTCATCACTAGCATCCTTATTTTCCATGACCTCATTAATAATATCATCCAAATCAAACTCCCCCTTGGCCAACAATTTATTTATCGACTTCTGAATCAAAACACTAATCGGATCAATCATTGGCAACTCAAATATACTCAACCAATCCTCAATATCCAACTCATTCACCGCAAGAGAAAACCTATGATCCACCGGAATCTTCCTCTTCTCAAATTCCTCCACATACCCCCCCGGAACCCAAACATTCACCCCCAAATTCTCCCCCTTCAAATCCCACTCCTCCAACGCCTCAATATCCTTATCATTCTTATACTTCATCGTCCAAAAAATCCCCATAGTATCAAAAATAATCGGCGCAATATTCTCCCTAACCTCTGGAGGAAGTTTACACATCTCCTCAGCCAAAACCCCAATCGAATAACTATTATGAACAATCACATCATTTGCAACAAAATTATGATTTCCAGGAACGCATATATCATAAACAGTAAAATCTCCTTCTAAAATTTCCATTGATACAATCTCATCCCAGAAGATATCAGATTCAGCTAACAATTTCAATCCATTTGCCTGCTCAACTTTTGCTACCTGCAATAAAGTCTGCCTAGATGGAGAATATCTCATTTTCTCACGCATAGCCTTAGGATGCTTATAGCCAAAAGATCTTCCAATTTCCACCCAATTATTTGGTTTAAATGTTTCCCAAACTTCCTTAGGAATAGTATCCACATTAGGATTCCTAGTCTTAGTCAAAATCTCACCTCTAGCAACAACCCCCCTTTTTTCCTTCTCACCAAAAAATCCTATCCCATCAATAAATTTAATAACATTCTCTGAATTCAAAACCAACTCATAGCTATCTACATAATCCTCTTTATATTTAATCTTTTTATTTCTCAACTTTGATAAAATATTAAATCTTAAAAGCAAATTCTGAACTTGCCTTATTAATCTCTCAGAAGAAGAAGAATAAGAAATCTCCCAATAATCATTCGTCTTATAAATACTCCCATCACAACTAAACAACCTATTCAAAAATAAAGCCAATTTTTCTTTTTTTAATCTCAAGATATTCTGAGACAAGAATTTCTCTTTAGCAAGCCTCCCATATAGCTCCTCTCTTTCTATCAAATTCCTAATACTTCTTTTCTTAACAATATTGCTATTCCCCTTAACAAATTGCCCTTTTTCATTTCTTTCTAAACTATATCTCTCAATTTCAGTCCTATATTCAGGTTGAGAAATCCTATAATGACCCTTCTGTTCTTTAACTAATTCCAAAGAAGAATCAAACGCATTAAGACTCTCTCCAAAATCATCAACAATCTTGCCATCATAATTAGAAAATAAAACAATTTTTTTTGTATGCCCCTCTGCTATCAAATAAGACAATAACTTAACTTCATGATCAGGCATAAAACCATCTCCAAAACTAGGTAAATTCCTAGGAGTAGCTATTCTACTACCCACTTTCAAATTACCCGCCTCCTCCCAACCCTTTATAGTCAAAAGAGGATGTTCCTTAGTTAACTCTATTTCCTTGCCACTCCTCAATCTCACTTTCAACATCTTATCAACCTTCCGGTCAAAGAATTCGCTCTTTTCAGATTTCTCTATCTTAAGTTTTCCATTCAATGAAATAACCCCCTCATTATTACTCTCAAGATCTTTTATAGGAACCAACGATCCATCATCTAAACTAATCAAAGTATCTCCTGCCAGACATTTCCCACTCCCCCTCTTCCCCGCAATCAATATAACATGACTCCTCACAACATCCAACCACAACCGATTCGAAAGCGAAGTATAATTCCCCATCTTAACATACCCCTTCCCAATATAAACCAACCCATCCTGACCATACTTAGCCTTATCATCCTTATTCCTACCTATCGCAATATCATATGGCATTTTACTCAAAACCTCCATGTAAAATGACATGCTTAAAATTTATAATTTTATTGTATGGCATTTTACTCAAAACCTCCATGTAAAATGACATGCTTAAAATTTATAATTTTATTGTATGGCATTTTACTCAAAACCTCCATGTAAAATGACATGCTTAAAATTTATAATTTTATTGTATGGCATTTTATTCTT
>CAZOQD010000077.1:0-4085 GCA_964581925.1 Candidatus Woesearchaeota archaeon | reverse complement strand
AATATTTTTGAGAATAACTAATTTTCGGTTTTTATAATTCTATTCCGGACAACGCTCAAAACAAGATAGTTTTAAATAGATTATTTTGTATTTCTCTTTAGAAAAGAGTGAATGGTAAGTAAGAAATCTCAGGTAACTGTATTTATAATTTTGGGGATAGTTTTAGTTGGGGGTTTGTTGGTTTTCTTTTTGGCTAGAGATAGTGGGAGGATTGATGTTGTGAGTCCTGAGGTTGAGCCGGTTTATAATTTTGTTTTGAAATGTTTGGATAAGGTTAGTAATGATGCGGTTTATGAGGTGATGAATACGGGGGGTTATTATGAGCTTCCGGAGTTGGTTACAGATAATCATGTTGCTTATTATTATTATGAGGAGAAGAGTTATGTTCCGAGCAAGGAAGATATTGAGATGGAGTTGGAGAGTTATATGAATGATTTGTTGCCGTTGTGTATTAAGAATTTTGAGGAGCTTCCGGATTATGAGGTTAATAGTGGAGAGGTTGATAGTGAGGTTAAGATAGAGGACGATAGGGTTGAGTTTGAGGTTGGTTATAGGTTGTCGATAAAGAAGGGAGAGAATAGTTATGGTTTTGAGAGTTTTGGGTATGTTGTTCAGATAAGATTGGGTTTGATAATAATGGCTGTTAGGGAGATGATTGACTTGCAATTGGAAACTCCGGATGATATTTGTTTGAATTGTTTGACGGATATTATGAACAAGTATAATTTGGAAATGGATTTGTATGAGTATAATGATGATGCTATTATTTTTTATGTTTTGGATAAAGAGAATGAAATAAATGAGGATGTTGGTGTTTTTGTATTTGCTAACAGGTATGAGAGTTAAGATGAGAAAGATGAATATTGGGATGTTTAAGGTAGGTAAGATTGCGATTATAGTTTTGGTATTTGGGGTATTGTTTTTGGTGGTTGGAGGGGTTAATGGGCAGGATGGTGAAGAGGATCCTGAATTGAAATATGAATGGGAATATAGAAATGTTAATTTGAAAACTAATATTGAGGTAAGGGAATTATCTGGCTCAAAAGGTAGGTTTTTTTTTGAAGAAGATAGCGTTTTGAAAATTACGCATAAGGGGAAACTTGGTGAGCGAACTTATTCTGGATTAGAAGATATTGATGGAGAGGATTCTTATCTTGTGTTTGATAAGGATGGTAAGATGATTGAAGGGGAGTTTAAAACTTCAAAACAAGGAGAATTTATTTTGGGGAATGAAATAGTTCTGATTCCGGCTGGATCGGAGGTTAGGTTTAAAGATGGGGAAGCGGTGATTAAAGTTAGCAATAAAATAATAGATTTTGATAAAGTTAAGCCTAGGGTTGTGGATGGTAAGAAAGGAGAAACTGCTTTTATTTTTACGACGGGAGCTAATTCGATAAAACATGAGGGGCTTAATTTTAAGGAGTTAGGTTATTATGATGGGAAGTATTTTTTTCCATTTTTGGGAAATTATGATGAGATTAATTTTAAGGAATTTGGTTTTCATATGTATAATAAGGATAAGGTGAGGGTGTATTTTGATTTTAAGGGAGAGGTGGATAATAGTTACCAAGGGGCTTATGTTTCTTTTAATAAAGATAAAGGGGTTTTTGTTACGGGTTCGAATGTTAATGAGAATGGGCCGGCGATTCAGTTTACTCCAAGTAATGTTTATGGGTTGAATTTTGATCAGGGAGATAGCGATAATCTGATGATACAGGCTCTTGGGAATGATGAGGGGAATTGGGTTAGATTGCAGAAGAGTCCTGATGAGGTTATAAGAAATAGTCAGCAGAAGATTGTTCCTAAGATTGATGGGCTTAATCAGTTTGCGATGCATAATAATGGGCATGCGGGATTTTTTAATACGAATACTGAGAAGTTTTATTTGAGACCTAATAAGGGGGTAATTAAAGGGTTTGAGAATATTCCAGATAAGACGACTTCTGTTGCGGTTACTGTTAATGAAGTGAAGATGATGAAGGGAGGTGAGGAGACGAAGCCGATGGGGAATTATAAAGTCGGATGGAGTAATTTTAATGAGGCAAATTTTGGATTGAATAGTAAGTTTATACAACTTGGGACTTATCGAGGAGTTCCTGGACTTTACCGAGGGGTTTCTGATTTAGAGGCTTATAATTATGAGCTGACTGAAGAGGCTTTTGAGAGAATTGCGGGGATTAGATTGGTATCTACAAATGCCAATGGGAAGGATTTTATTAGAGGTAGTGAGAGTAAAAAGAATATAAAATATTTGTTTGATTTGATTGCGAATATGCCTCCGGAGCAAGTTGATATGGTGAGGACGATAAATCTTGGGCATGGGAAATGGGCTTATGGTTATGCGACGACTAATGGGATGCAGATTTATTTGACAGTTCATAGGCCTGGGAGCAGTGCTGCTGGAAGTGGATTTGAATTGAGTCCGAGATTGTTTGCTCACGAGATGGCGCATATTGTGGATTATAATGGAGGAAGCGGTGGGTTTAATAGGGATTGGTATAGGAGTGGGTTGAATGGGGAGGTTACTACAAGTGGTTATTCTCATAAGGGAGGGGAGAGTATTAGTGAGTTTGTTGGTTTCTTTCAATATGGGTATCCAGGGACGATTAATAAATATATGAATGGAAATAGAGCTAAATCTTTTAGGAGGGCAGTTGTTATTGCTACTAAACATCATTTTTTTACAAGGAATAGAATGGAACAAATATTTAGGGCTTCGAACTTGCCTTACGATGATAAGTCTATTAGTGCTTACTTAAATAAACAAAATGTGGGGAATATTCAATATAGTTGATAAGATGAATAAGAAAAATATTGTGATGATGGTTATGGTTTTGTTGTTTGTAAATGTGGTTAGTGCTTCGTTGTTTTACGAGTTGGAATTGTTTTATGAGAATGGAGAGGTTGAGGTAAAGAGTAAGGAGGTTATTTTTTCTCATGATGATCTTACGAAGTATAATGTGATTAATGATTATTATTTTGAGAGACATAGTGTTGGGGTGGTTGATAAGAATGGTAAGGAGGGTAGGGTTGAGTATGGAGTTTTGAATAAAGCTTATGGGGATGGGATTAAGGTTGGAGTGGATCTGGAGAGTAATGAAGAGGAGTTGTTTGAAGAAGGAGGATTGGAAGAGTTTGATGTTTTTACGTTTAATCTTTATTTGCCTTATTCGGAAGGGGATGAAAGGTTAGTTTTTTATGATGTTGATGGGAATGAGATTGGGAGAGATGGGCTGGAGGGGTTTGTTGGAAAGGTAGATGTTGATAGTGAGTTGGATGAAGGAATTGAGAAGGTTTTGGGAAAGGATGTTGGGAAGAGACTTAGTAAGTATTGGGTTTTGGTTTTGATACTTATTGTGTTGATTGTGGTTTTGGTTTGGTTGATTGTTAGGGAGAGGAAGAAGTAGTTTTTGGGGTCGGGTTATTAAATTCACTATGTAGTAATAACAATACAAAGATTTATATACTCTTATTTTGTTGTTGATATATGAAAATGAATGGAATGTTTGGAACTGTTAGTAAGTTGAGTTTATCGGCATTGGCTGGGCTTTTTGCGTCGGACCTTACTTCAAGCTCTGATTACCTGGATAATCCTGTTAATGAGGCCATGGTTAGTTATGAACCTGTGAAGACTGAATATGTTGGGATATCTAATAGGGAGAATGATGTAATGGCTAGTGGAGGATTAGAGGATGGAACTTTGGAAAGGAAGGTTGGTGTTAATGATTTAGATAGTGGTGTTGAGATGCAAGATTCGGTAAAAGTATATAGTGATTCTGAGGCTAGGGCAATTTATAATAGTTGGAGTTCTGAAGAGCAAGATGAATTTGATAGATCAAGGGAAGCTTATGGTTTAAAAGATCCTACGCCCTTTCAAGAAGATATACAAGAGGCTTCTGCTCAATCTATTTTTGGTAGAGAAGTTGATTATAGTAATTTGGGTGATGGTGATTTAATGACGTTGTATGAATTTGAGAAATTTCAGGAATTAGAATTAGAAAAGTCTCAAGCAGAAATAGAAAAATCTCAATATGAATTTGAGAAATTTGATAATTAATTGTTATTATTATTTCTTTCTTCTAATA
>CAZOQD010000076.1:0-4170 GCA_964581925.1 Candidatus Woesearchaeota archaeon | reverse complement strand
TTTTCATAATATATTTCTTATTTCAAATAGCCAATATAATTTTAAACATAAAAAGGAACAAACGTATTAAAAGAATAGAAAAAAAGTTAGATCAAATAGACCACAAAATTAACAAAGTCTTAAGTAAAAAACAATCACATCATAAAAAGAAAAACTAATTTTTTACTAATTTAATCTCAATAGCAGAAACAAAAATCCTCTTCCCCTCTTTATTCTCAAACTCCTCACTATTCACACTAATATTCTCAATCTTAATATTCTCATCTTTCAAAAAAGTTCTCCTCACCACTTCAACAACATCAACCGCCTTCGAGATAAACTTCCCACGAGCCGAGACAATAACCTCATCCTGCCTTTTATTCTGAAACTGCATCACAACTCCAGTCACATAATTCATAAACGGCTTCACACCAACATAAATAATATTATCCTTCCCCCCAGACTTATCCACCCTAACATTCTCCTTAACAACCTCAGCTCCACTACCTTCCTTAGACTCTCCATCATTCTTAATTTCACCAGAATCCCCATCACCCCCCTCAACTAAAGCCACATCTCCACTATTGCTCTGATTTTTAATCTCTATATCTTCACTCATTTTCACTATCTTTTACTCTTAACTTTCCTAGTAATATAACCAGCAACCTGATTCCTAATCTTCTTACTAGGCATCGTCCCCTTCAAAACATTTTTATTACTATCAAAGTCACCACTAAACTTGTCCTCTTCCGAAAGCAACTCTCTACCCGTTCTCTTTATCAATTTAGACTTAATTCGTCCCATCTTAACATATCAAATTAAAGGTTTTTAAAGTTATTTATTACAAAGAATAACAGTAACTCATACTTAAATAATTATGCATTATCTAAAAACTAACAAACACCTATTCCAACCTAGCCCTTTTAGCCTTCAACACAGACCCATACTCTCCCATCAATTCCCGAGCCTTCTTACTCAAATCTCCACTATACAACATAAAAACCGGCAACGGAATCTTCTGCCCCTCACTCAACAATTTCCTCAAATCCCCTTCATTAATCATCTTCTTATTCTTAGCCTGAGTCAAAAATCGAATCGGCCCCAACTCCGACTTAATCTCAACCACACAATTATACTCCTTAATCTTATAACTAATCTCCTCAACAATCTTAATCCCCTTATCCTCAATCAACCCAATCACATTCAAAACAAACCCCGACTTCCCTTTAACTTTCTTCTTCTCATTTATTATCAGCGGATTCTCAAAACCATTACCCTCAACACTATCCCCCTTAACTTCCTTTCCAATCTCAACCTTAGATTTCTCCTTAACCTTACCCATCTCTTTATCTGTCTCCTTACCCACATCCTTATCTTTCCTTATCTCAACATTATCAATCCTATTTCCTTCACTTTCACCATCTCCTTCATTCTTAACATTGTTAACACCCTTACCATTCCCAACAATCCCCTCAACCTCATCATCACTCAACACCACATGCTTCCAATAAATCACATCATTCTTAGTAAACCCCACTGCAAAATCTTTCAAACTTCTCAAAGCAACACGAGTAGCAGGATCCTGTTCCCCATCCTTCAACACCCCATTCTTCTTCAACAACAAAAAAGCCTCCAACTCCCGAGGATGTAAATACTTAGAAAACTCTTCTAACCGACCCTCCTGCCCCTCCAAATAATACAAAGAACTCCCCCCAACACGCAAACTACTCATCCTAACCCTCTTCTCCCGAACCAATTCCGAAAGAAACGCCGAAACAAACAAACTATCAACCCTCAACGCCTTAGAAATCCCCATCGGCAAACTAGGCCCCCGTTCCTCCAACAAACCAACTATCTTATCATGCATTTCCTTCCCATCTATCATAACCACATTACAAGCCAAATCTTAATAAAGATTATGACAATCCCCTTACATTACAACAATAGAAAGATATAAGCATAGTAAAATCTCTAAAAAAACATGATAAGAAGAGTTGCAATAAGAAAATCTTTAAGACCTAAAGAATTTGAACTTGTACCTATTGATGATAGGAACAGAGCGAATATTAAAAAGGAATTTGACTATATTCGGCTAGAAGGTTCCACATTTATTCCAGGCACAATAAATAGTGAAAAAAACGGAGTATTTACAATTAAAGATGGAAACGATACTATCGAACATAAAGTAGGAGAATCATCGGGAATATTTGTTGATAATGAAAAAAGAATTATATATTTTGAAGGTTACAAAGAAAAAAATGATCTTAAACTAATATCATTATATGCACATCTTAAAAATAATTAAACTACTTATTTAGTAAACAAGTATCTTATTACAAAATCTACTTACTCAAACTTTATATATAAATTAAATCTAAGGATATTATGACAACAATCAATTTCAATAAAATAGAAAAAAAATGGCAAGACAAATGGGAAACTAATAAAATTTTCGAAGTCAAAGAAAATAAAAAACAAAAATACTATGTTCTAGATATGTTTCCATATCCCTCAGGAGAAGGATTGCATATGGGACATGCATTCGTTTACAGCTTAGGAGACATTTATGCTAGATTCAAAAGGATGCAAGGATTCAATGTTTTCTATCCAATAGGATTCGACTCATTAGGCCTGCCTGCCGAAAATGCAGCAGTAAAAGCCAATACCCACCCAGAAGACTACACAAAAAAATCAATTGCCAACTTTAAAAAACAACAAAAAGCAATGGGATGGAGCTACGATTGGTCAAGATTAATCAAAACAAGTGACCCAGATTATTATAAATGGGACCAATGGATATTCTTAAAAATGCTGGAAAAAGGCATAGCATATAGGAAAAAAGCATCAGTAAACTGGTGTGATAAATGTAAAACAGTACTTGCAAACGAACAAGTTATCAATGGCAATTGTTGGAGACACGAAGACACTGAAGTGGAAATTAAATATCTTGAACAATGGTTCTTAAAAACGACCGATTACGTAGAAGAACTATTATCTGGACTTGAAAATCTAGACTGGCCAGATAGAGCAAAAGCCATGCAAAGAAACTGGATCGGTAAAAGCCAAGGAACAGAAATCCTATTTGATGTAAACGGTGAAAAATGGCCGATATTCACAACAAGACCCGACACTATCTACGGAGTAACATTCTTAGTCATCGCAGCCCAACATCCAAGATTAAATGAACTAGTAACTAAAGAACAAAAAAAAGAAGTCAACCAATTCCTAAAAAAGATAAAATCAACAAGTCAAAAAAATCTAGACGAACTAGAAAAAGAAGGAGCCTTCACAGGATCTTATGCAATTAACCCAATAACCAAGGAAAAAATCCCAATCTACACCGGAAATTTTGCAGTAGCAGATTACGGATCAGGAATGATCATGGCAGTCCCAGCACACGATCAACGCGATTTCGAGTTTGCCAAAAGATACTCAATACCGATAAAAGTAGTCATCAATCCAGAAGGCTACGATCTAAACCCAAAAACATTATCCAGAGCCTATACCGGAGACGGACGTCTAACAAACTCCGATGAAATGAACAATTGGAATAACAAAGAAGCAATAGATAAAATAACAAAACAACTAATCAAAAAGAAACTAGGAAATAAAACAACTCAATACAAATTTAAAGACTGGCTTATCTCAAGACAAAGATACTGGGGAACACCAATACCTATAATATACTGCAATAATTGTGGCATCATCCCAGTTCCAGAAAACCAGCTACCAATCAAATTACCAAAAAAAGTAGAATTTGGAAAAGGAAATCCACTTATATCTAACAAAAAATTCACCGAAACAAAATGCCCCAAATGCAACAAACCAGCAAAAAGAGAAACGGACACAATGGACACATTTGCTAATTCCTCATGGTATTATCTAAGATACACAGATCCAAAAAATAATAAGAATATCTTCGATCCAAAAAAAGCAAACTATTGGGCCCCAATCAATCAATATATTGGAGGGCCAGAACACATCACAATGCACCTTATCTACATCAGATTTTATACAAAATTTTTAAGAGACATGGGCCTACTAAATTTCGATGAACCAGCATTAAAATATTTTACTCAAGGAATAGTTAAAGGATCTGACGGTGAAAAAATGTCAAAATCAAGAGGAAACATTGTGGAGCCTCTAGAAATGATAAAAAAATACGGCGCAGATTCACTAAGACTTTACCTA
>CAZOQD010000075.1:0-4192 GCA_964581925.1 Candidatus Woesearchaeota archaeon | reverse complement strand
TGGGTAATGAATTCTGGAATAGATGTTTAACAGAACATAATTTTGATAGAAGTAAGTTTTAATTTAAAGTCGCAGGAGAGAATTGAACTCTCGACCTCATCGTTACCAACGATGCGCTCTAACCATAACTGAGCTACTGCGACATACTACACTACCTTTATTCCACATATCTTTAGTTCATTACCAATGGATGGGTCAACTTGTTACCATCATAAGGTAGTATTATATAGAAAGATTTATAAAGTGAAAGTTAATCTCCATATTAATAGAATATGGAACAAACGCAAACATTTAGACAATATTTAGAAGAAATGCTTGGACAAAGAGCTGAAGATCCAAAGGTAGCTGAAAGAATTGTAAGAAGGGCTGCTGAAGTATCTGACAGTTTAGGTAATATTGGATATGTATTATCTTCTATTGAAGCAAGAAAAATAGATAGGGAAGAAATATTATTACCTCGAAACGATGAGGATTTTATATTATTTCATTTACCTGAAGATATGACTTTGTATGAACCTTTCAATCTTATAGATGCTACTAAATTATTTTATGAAAATAGAGGTTTAATATTCGATAAATTCATATTCCCTGATTCAAAAAAATATGAACAAATATTAAATTTTAATAATTCTAATAACAAACATTCTGGATTTGCTCAACTTGATTTAGGTCCAGGATATTATACCCATTCTGATAAGTTTGAATTATGGGTGACCACTCATTTTAGAGACTTTGAATAAATAAAATAATCTACTTGCTTAAAAGCCACAGGTGGGGATCAAACCCACGACCTTACCGTTACCAACGGTACGCTCTATCAACTGAGCTACTGCGGCGTGTATGTAATTCCACAACTTCTCAGCACATTACCAATGTAACGCTCTAACCATAACTGAGCTACTGTGGCATGCTAATGGTTATTGAATGTCGTTTAAAAGTATTTCTAAGTTGATGGTTCGGGGAGCCAGCCCATTTTTACTACGTAGCCGGTTACGGATTTTGTGTTGTCTAAGAGGGTTGAGAGCCAGGTTGTGTAGATAGATAGGAATGATTTGATGTTTTCGCTGTTGTTTAATTGGATTTTGTTTTCTGAGATGATGAAGAAAGCGCCGATTAGTAAAAATAAGATGATGAAGGATAGGGTTTTCATTTTATTGTTTGACTCCTAGTTTGTTTTTAATTAGATTGAGGTCAGATTTAATGTGATTTATGTCTGATTTCAAATAGTCCATGTTGTGGTTTATTTTATTAAAGTTATGTTTGTTGTTGATGGTTGATTTAATTTGATTATCACTTACAAACCAGATTTTTAGAGTTAACATAAAAATAATTCCGATTATTGTGAAGGTTTCTGTTGGACTGTTTCCTAAGAGATTCCAAAGTAATAATGTGATTGCGATTATTAGGGAGATCCAGAATAATATTTCTTTGATTTCGATTTTCATTTGAATGCTTTCCCGGTTATAAATAAGTAGAACATGGCAAATAATAGGACTAAGGTTATTATCCAGAATGCTAAGTTGTTGAGATCTCTTTTTGTGATCTTCATGTTACCTTCCTTTTATATTTGTTTCTTTTTCGAAGAATTCGCCCTCAGTTGAGGTCCAGTCCATTTTGATGGCTTTTCCAGTTAGTTCTTTTAGATTACTGAAACCGTTTGCTAGCCAACCTACATAAACTTTTGAAGCTTCAAATAATCCTTCGGATGTTTTTAGATCTAGTTTTTCTTCTTCGGTGACTAGGGCTATTGTTGAATAGAGGAATAGGGCTAGGAGGACTAGCATTACTATGAAGAATTTGTGTTTTAGGTGGTTGACTTTGATTGCTATGACTCCTACTACGATAAGAATTCCTATGACTAGCCAGTTGATTATTTCTACCATCTTCTTTTTAGTATGAGGTTACTTTTGTATAAAAAGATTTGTGTTTTGATTGTTATGAAACTTTGGAATATAAATGGTTTCATTTGATCAAGAATAAAGTAAAAAAATAAAAATAAAATTTATTGTGCCCGGTCTACTATTGCGAGTACGATGCTTATGAGTGTTAGGATAACAACGATCCATCCTGCTACTTGTGTAACTACTTCGGGGATCCACCTTACTGCTAATACTCCATCGGTCATACCAAATCCAACTGCTAGTGAAACTAAAACACCAGTTAACCAAACTGTTAGATTAACAACTCCAGATAAAGCACTACTGCCACTTCCTTTTTTTGCCATTATGTCCTCCTTTGATGTTTAGTTTAGGGAAGTGAGTATTATAAATGTTTTGTAAGGTGGTTTAGGAATGTTTTTAAATTCTGGTTTGTTTTTTTGTTGATGAAAAAAAAGAAGGCAGTTAAGAAAGAGCTTGCGAAGCATGATTTTAGGGTTACTGTTTTTGGTTCGGCGAGGATTAAGAAGAGTTCTAGTGAGTATAAGCAGGTTTATCAGTTAGGTAGGATGTTGGGGGAGAGAGGGATAGATGTGGTTACTGGGGGTGGTCCGGGGATGATGGCTGCGGCTAGTCAGGGGCATGCGATGGGTAGGGAGAAGAGTGATAAGAAGTCTCATTCTATTGGGTTGGCTATTAAATTACCTAAGGAACCGAAGGTTAATGGGGGAGTTAATATGGTTAGGGAGTTTGAGCATTTTTCGGGGAGGTTAGATAATTTTATGGTTTTGTCAAATGTTATTGTGGTGAGTCATGGAGGGGTTGGGACTTTGTTGGAATTGTTTTATTCTTGGCAGTTAATGCAGGTTAATCAAATATGCGACATTCCGATTATTTTAATGGGAGATATGTGGAAGGGTTTGATTAAATGGATTGAAAGGTATCCTCTCGATATGAATTTTCTTTCTAAGAAGGATATGGGTTTATTGTTTTATGCTAAAGATTGTGATGAGGCGATTAAGATGATTGACATGGCTAATAAAGAATTTAAGAGTGGGAATAAAAATTATTGTTTGAATTATGAGAAGTATAAGTTGTATTGATTGTTATTCAAGATTTTAATTCTCTTTAGATTAGCAGTGAGAAATTGATTTTCGGAAAGTTTATAAGTGGTTGATTGTAGGAATTATTGGAGATATAAGATGCCAAGAACTAGAGTTACGAGGAAGGTTAAAGCTAGGAGTAAGCGGGCTCAGCGAAGGAAGAAGATTCGGGGTAAGGTTTAGTTTTTAGTAAGTTTTAAATAGATTTGTTGATTGGTTAGGTTATGGTTGATTCTTTAGACGGTGATGTAGATTTTCATGGTAATTTTTGGCCTAGTGCTAGACCGATTCGTTCTGAGTTATCTGCTGAAATCGTAGCAAAATATTCTGATCGATATTCAAATTTTGCCGTTGATATTGAGAGTGATGAGGTTTATGCACTTGGATTAAATAGGGAAGCATTATCACGTGGTTTTAGGGATAGGAATCTTGATGAAGTAAATTTTCAGATTGAGCCTGTTTTCTCTGAACGCCCTATATTGGAATAATTTTATTAGAAATTAAGTTGCCTTAGAATAATTAATTAGGTTTATTTACCTCTACGTTGCTTTCGTTTTCGCTTTACTCTTTTCAGTATTTTCCTCTGCCATTTCCATCGCATTTGGTTTTTCTTTTTCCAACGTCTACTTGATCTTTTCATGTTAGTTTATTCAGAAATTTTGTTTCTGTATCTTAATGCATGAAAAGAATGATTTATAAAGCTTATTGTTGCTAGAATAAATTTACTAAAGCCCTGCCATGTTTGTAACTCTTGCAGATTTGGGCTGGACAGTCTTCTACAGAGTTTGTTCTGAGTTTATATTTAAAATATGCATCAGTTTTACCAGCCCCAAAAAAGAGTAAAAGTCCATCATCTGCTTTTTCTATCATTTTTCTTGAAGCAGTCATTCTTTTTTGAGGAGGTTTTGGTGAATCTCCCATTGATATGAATTTAGGAAAGTTATTTTTTATGGAGTGGTGATTAGGGTATAGTGCTCCGATATGGCCATCTTCCCCCGAACTTAATACAACAATGTCCAAATTTCCGTAAGTGTCCAATTCATTTGAATAATTTGATAAGGGTCGTTTGTGATCAAATGGATGTAAGTTACCTTTTTTTAAATTTTCTTTGACTAATCTAAAATTACTATCTTCATGATCTAATGGGACATATCTTTCGTCGATCATAAAGACATGGACTCTATCCCATTCTAGTTCTTTTTCTGAAAGTTT
>CAZOQD010000074.1:0-4207 GCA_964581925.1 Candidatus Woesearchaeota archaeon | reverse complement strand
GGGCTAATGCGGATTTGAATAGTGAAGAGGGTATTGTTCCTGGTGAGAAGGTTGATGAAGTTATAGAATGTGTTAAATGTGGGAATGGTTGTGTGACCTTGAAGGAATCGTCAGTTCGTGATTGTGTTGAAACTACTAGGGATTTTGAATGTGTGTATGATGGAGTGTTGTGCGTGATTTCTAATTCTGGTTTTGATTTTGAATGTGGTAATGGGGTTTGCGAGGATGGAGAGGCTAATGTTAATGATCCTGGAGGGTGTGGGTCTGATGCAGATCCTCGGTGTTTAGGGCCTCCGGCTAGACTTATAATAGGTTTTTGTCCTAGGGATTGTGATGAAACTGATCCTAGTGAAGTGATTGAGATTAAGTGCGAGGATCCTGGCAATCGTAGGGATAGAATAAAATGTAGGTTGGATTATGTTAGGGAAAATAAAAAGGATTATGTTGCTTCTAAGGATTCTGTTCCGGAGGCTTGTAGGAATTTGGAGAATAATGAAAGGGAAGGATGTAGGATTATTTATAAAAAAGTAGGTCAGTGTTATGATAAGGACGGGAAGGGTAAGAATAAGTGTTTTAAGAGGGTTGCTAATTTTGCTAATGCTAAGTTGAAGGATGAGAAGCCAGGTGTTAGGGATGGTAAGGCAAGAGAGTATGTTGTTTTGTTGTTGCATGATATTCAGGGGAAGATTGAACAGGCTATTGAGGATGGGAGGGTTGAAAGTGGGAAGGGTGCTGAAGTTATTGATACTATTGTTGTGATAAAGGAGTTGATTTTGAAAGGTGAGAAAAAGGAAGTGGTTAAACCGTTGATGAGAGATTTGAGGGTTATGTTGCAAAGTATTAGGGGAGAGGTTAATAATGAATAAGTGGGTTATTGTTGGAGTTGTGGTATTGTTGTTGGTAGTTGGGGGTTTTATTGTTTTTAGTGGGGATGAGGATGAGATTAAAAAAGGTAGTGCGGTGATTGGTAGGACTGAGATTGATGATGTTTCTGAGGATGAGTTTGATGATGTTGAGAGTACGGATGAGATATTGGATGAGATAGATGAGAGTTTGGAGTTTTTTGAGTGATTATAAAGTAAGGTAGGGAGAACAAGTCTCCCTATCCTCTTTTTGTATTTGTTTTAGGATAATGGGTATTTAAATGATTTAGATGATTTGATTGGGGGTTAGGTAAAGGGGTTTTTTTGAAGGTTGTTTTTTGATTCGCTTATTGGGATGGTTGGGTTTTGATTCTTATGTTTGAAAATATATTTAAAGTGGGGATTGTTGTTAATAGGATGAAAGATAGAATCACAAAAAGTAAGATTGATAAATATTATAAGTTGACTAGTGAGGCGCTTGGGATTGCTCGGAAGGCGGTTGTTAAGAGTAAGGTTAAGGAAGGTGAGGAAATATTTTTGATGGTTAGTTCGTATTTGTCTGATGCGATGCATTTTAAAAAAGAAGGTAGGTTGGTTGATGCTTATGGGGCTTTGAATTATGCGCATGGGTGGTTGGATTGTGGGGCTCGGCTTAGGATTTATAAGGTTAGTGATGATAGGTTGTTTACTGTTTGATGGTTAGTTTAGTGTTTCTGAAAAAGTTTATATAAAGTTGATTGTTGATTGTGGGATGAAAAAGGTGATAGTTTTGAGTTTAGGGGGGAGTTTGATTGTTCCTAAGAATATTGATGTTGAGTTTCTTGCTAGGTTTCGTAAGGTGTTGTTGAAGAATCGGAAGAGGTATCGGTTTGTAGTGGTTTGTGGTGGGGGGAGTACGGCGAGGAATTATATAAAGGGGTTGGAGGGGATGAAGGGGATGAAAGGAGTAGGTGATAGGAAGAAGGTTTATTTTCAGTCTCTTTTGGGGATTAGTAGTACGAGGATGAATGCTAGGTTTATGACTTATTTTTTTGGGAAGGATGCTAATCGTGGGATTCCTCATGATATGCAATCGGTTAAGGATAGTTTAAGGAGGAATGATATTGTGTTTTGTGGGGCTTTGCGATATGCGATGAATCAGACTTCGGATTCGACGGCGGTTAAGTTGGCTAGGTTTTTGGGATGTGATTTTGTTAATCTGACTAATGTTAAGGGATTGTATGAGAAGAATCCTAAGAAGTTCCGGAAGGCTGGATTTATTCCGGAGATTTCGAGTAAGGATTTTTTGAAGAAGGCTAGGGCGATTGAGTTTCATCCTGGGCAGCATTTTGTTTTGGATCAGACGGCTGCGAAGATTGTGGATAAGTATGGTGTTAAGTCGTTTATATTGGGAGAGGATATGGAGAATTTGGATAGGTTTTTGAATGGGAAGCATTATGTGGGGACGGTTATTGGTTGATAGTTTTTTTTGAAAATAAGTATTAACCCAGTTGGAGAAATAAAAGGATTTTTAAAGATGAAGATATTTATTGTTTTATGAAAAAAGAGGAAGCTTACGATTTGTTTATGGTTGTACTTTTTCTACTGGGGGGTTTTTTGTTATTTAGTAATCAAAATACTTTTGGATTTATAGTTTGGATAGTTGTCCTTTTGGGGGTTTTGTTTAAGAGGCAATTATTGTAAGATGGATCTGGGGAATCTTCCAAGACAAGTGAGATACGATTTTTTTATGACACTATTAGGAGTTGTGATAATGTTATATAGCGGATATGTATGGATAAATTCTCTTTCTGGAGATCCCGATGTTACAATAATCTTTTTTATGATTGTAGGTTATGGAATTTTTCTTCTTGGCCTTATTGATTTAAGGGAAGATTTTGCTATGGAATATAATTTGAAAAGGTTAAGCTATGAAGAAAGGAAAACTGAGTTGGTGGACAAATTGAAATCTATGGATGTTCCTCTTAAAAGAATATATTTAAAAAAGATTAGATATAATTCATTTAAATGATAAATAATAACGATTTGGTTAAAGTTAGGAATGAGATTAAGAGATTGGTTAGTGCTAATGAGGAGGTTGTAGTTAGGGCTGGGAGCGATGAGTTTAATAGGAAGGTTTTTGAGATGAGGGATGTTGGGATGGTTGTTGGTTTGGAGTTTGGGAAGAGGGATCGGTTGAAGCAGAGGGATTCGGGGTTGAATGAGATTATGTGTAGGTTGGCTAAGAAGAATGGGATTGTTGTTGGGGTTGATGTTGGTAGGTTGGCTAGGTTAGATAAGTTGGAGAAGGCTAAGGTTTTGGCTAGGGTTCGGCAGAATATTGGGTTGTGTAAAAGGACGGGAGTTAAGATGATTGGGTATCCTGCTGGAGATTATGATAAGAAGGATTTGAGTGGGTTGGTTGTTAGTTTGGGTGGGAGTAGTGGGCAGGGGAAGATGGCTGGTTAGTAATAAAAATCCCATTGCTCACTTCGTTCGCTTCGTAGCAAATTGAGGGGTATTTTTAACCTCCAACTTATGTGCCCCCCACCTCGAGACAAGCTCCTAGGTATTAACTCAGTTGGAGGAATAAAAAAGTTTAAATAATGTTTAATTGTTGTTAGGTTATGAGAAATGAAATTAATGGATTTGGTAGAGAATTTGTTGGTTTTAGTTTTGGGTTCTTTTTTACTTTTGATTAGTAAACTGACTGTTGTTGGTTTACGTGGATTGATTGTTAGAGAGAACTAAAATATATAAATCGTGAAGGATGATGAATAATGTAGGAAAATGGTAAAAAAGGATAATAATGTGGATGTTGGGAAGATTGTGGATTCGCTTAGTCCGAACGAGCGTAGGTTGATTGGTAGTTTGGATTGTGATGATTTGAATGAGTTGGTTGAGAAAACAGGGATGGATAAGACAAGTGTGTTGCGTGCTTTGAGTTTTCTGGCTAATAAGAATGTTGTTGAGGTGAGTAGTGATGAGAGTAAGGTGATTGAGTTGGGGGTTAATGGTGTGCTTTATGTTCGGAAGGGATTGCCTGAAAGAAGGTTGGCTAATTTGGTTAGTGAGAAGAAGAGCGTTGGGATGGGTGATGCGGTTAAGGAGCTGAAGATGAGTGATAATGAGTTTAAGGCTAGTCTTGGGGCTTTGAAGAAAAAGGCGTTGATTAATTTAGTTAATGGGAGGATAATGATGGTTGGAGATCATGCTGAGTTTGCTAAGAGAAGTTTTGAAGAGAAGTTTTTGGAGACTTTGCCGAGGGCGTTGGATAGTTTGAAAGATGAGGAGAGGTTTGCGTTTGAGAATCTTAGGAGTAGGAAGGATATTGTTGATGTGGTTGAGAAGAAAGTTGTTGGGTT
>CAZOQD010000073.1:0-4240 GCA_964581925.1 Candidatus Woesearchaeota archaeon | reverse complement strand
ACTCCATCACCATCAAACCCAAAACAACAAAAATAAGAAACATTCCCTTCCTTAGTCTTTCTCTGAGTCTGTCTCCAAGCCCTTCTCTTCCCCCCACCAAACTTCCCCTTCGCCTGCCCAATATTCAAAATATCCGACTTAACATTCATCAAACTATCCACAATCTCCGCCTCAAGTATCCTATATTTCAAAGCCTCATCCATATCCTTAATCTTCCCACTCTTAACCATCAACCCCAATCTAGTCTTAGGTCTCCAATCCTCCAACTCCTGAGCCGCCTGTTGCCTCGCCTTCTCCGCCCTCTCAGCATCAGTCATCCTCTTAAACGGTTTTCTTTGAGGCCCTCCACCACGATTATTATTTCCATTACGACCCTGATTTCTATTATTATCTCGATTATTTTGTGGTGGCATTTTTATTTAGTTCCTTGTTCCAAATATTTAGATTTGAATTCATCTCGCCTTTCATCTCTCAAATAAACGGGGAAAAATTCACCCTCGCCATCGGGTAGATCATAATAAGTTACCATTAGATTATCTACAAATTCCAAATCACTATCGGTCTGACCTATTCCATAAAATAATTCTAGATCATTAATAATAATCATAGAGGGTTTCCCTTGATCTGATGCTCTCCCACATACTGCTATTCTCCCATCCCCTGCTCTAAACTTGATATCTAAGTGTTCTTCCAGAGCTTTAAATCTTTTCTCATCTTCAGCATTTCTAAATATTCTTTCCATTATTCAATCCCCTCCTTAACTTTACTAAAAAAATCAGCTTTTTCAATCCTCTCCTTTTCAGGAATAACCTTCTCATCATACGGAATATCAATTCCAGCATCCGCAACTCCCTTAACCGCCGCATAAACCCTCGAACCTTTAGTATTAGGAATCAACCCACTATCTAAAATAACTTTCTTCCCCTCATACTTCTTCCCCAACATCAACCCTGCCAAATAAACAGCCCCAAGCGACTTCAACGAACCAGCTTTCTCAACAGGCCATCCCTTCTTCAACAAATCCTTAGTACTAACCATTCCCACTATCTTATCCTGAGCATGCACACTCTCCACTATCTGCAACACAACATACCGACTACTCTTCCTAACCACAAGCCGAGGCAAACTCCCCTTAAGTAAAATCAACCTTTTAGTATAATTCGTCTTACCTTCCCTTCGTCTTCGCTTATCTAACTTATTTTGTTTTTTCATTTTTTCTTCTTATCCTTTAATTTATTTTTATTTTTAATTTTACTTTTATCATCCTTCTTATCTTTTACATTCCCACCAGCCTTCACATCTTTCTTCTCTCCACTCTTCCCAAACTTCTCCGCCCTCTTAGCCTTCCTCTTCCCACTCCCAGCTTTCTCCACCTCACCACCAGGAATCTCCACCCCAACTCCCCTCAAATAATCTTTCATACTACTTAGACTTTTAAAATCTCTCATTCTAATCTTCTTCCTCAAATCCCAATACAAATCACTCTCAATAACTCTCTTATCCCGAAGCCCAATAATATATGCCCTAAGCTTCCGAGTTATCTTAACATAAACTTGCTTCCTCTTATTAACTTTCTTCTTAATCTTCCCAGGCCCTCTCCTAGTTTTCCTTTTCTCAACTTTCTTCCTTCCCTTAACCGGCTTAATACTAATAACCCCTTCCGCAACCAACCCCTTAACATCTTCCTTAGTTATAGCTTCCTTAATCTCATTAAGCCTCTCACTATCAAACCTAACCCGATTCTTCCCAACCTTCAACGCCTTCGCAGCAAGTTCCTTCTTCTTAGTCAAATTCATTTTCCTTTCTCCTTATCATCTTTAATTTTATCATCATTTACCTTATCAGTTTTGGTATCTCCTACATCATCCAACTTCTCATCACTCTCGTCGCTACCACTAGACTTACTCTCGATATCGTTTTTTGAGCTACCAAGATTTTCATTCTGTTTCTCACCTTCCACTTTACTCTCTAATTTCTCATCCTTCTTCTCCTCTTCCTTCTTATCACCCTTCCCTTTCTCTCCAGATTTCCCATCTTTCTTTTTATCCTTCTTCTCCTTACTCTTACTATCTTTATCCCGAGCCTTCTTCTTATCCTTGCTATCTTTCTTCTTATCTTTCTTATCCTTCATCTTCTCCTCAATCTTCTTAATAAATTTATCAACATCCAAATTCTTCAATTTAATCTTTTTATCCTTAGCATATTTAGCAATCTCAACTCTCTTCTTATCCCCCATCTTCCCAACAATCGCAACTTCATTATCACTAACCTTCTTCAACTCCTCCAAATTATAAACCACAACAACCTTATCTCCTTGATGCAACCCCCGAACCTTTTTATCATGTCCATGTCCAATCCTCGCATTCTCAACCCTACCAATCATATTCAACCGAGTCTTATTATCCCTACCCTTACTTTTTCTATAAATCTGTTTCTTCTTCCTACGCAAACCTAATTTTGAAAACCGATGTGCGCTTGCTCTTATGAATTTCTTTCGTGCCATTTTAAATTATTGTAAATCCTCTACACTTCTTGCCACTTGATTATATTTTTGCATAAAAAATCCAAGAAGTTCGCCGTAATTTGAAGATTGATCACTCCTTACATCCATATCACAACTTTCTAAATAAAGGTCCTTGATAGGATCAGCAATTGCATCAAACTCAGAAAACGATTCTCTAGCTTTATCAACTGCTCCACAATCAATTTGATATTTTACTTCAGACTCCATAAAATTTAAACTATTTAATACCTCACAGTAGATTTTAAGTCTTTCACTAATGAATCCTGATTCGTGAATTTCTCTCAACCTTGCACTATCTTTTAATAATCTCATTGCCTCTCGCTCAGTATCATCCATTTTCTTCTTTCTAGCTATCATCCTACTCAAAAACCCTCCCCGGTTTCTCCGTGATAAAAATCCCATCCTGATAAATTCTCCTATCTTTATTCCGAACCTTAGTCCCCTTCTCAATCTGCGCAGCCGCATTCCCCGCACTCTCAATATTCGCACTAGTAATCTCAATATCCTCTCCCTTAACGCTAACCTCGACCCCATCAACCAACTTAATCTTCCTATCCACCTTTTCCCCCAAAAAATTATTCACAATAACCTCATTACTATCCTTATTATAACTAACCTTCATCGGAAAGTGCACATTCGCAACCTTCAACTTATAACTAAACCCTTCACTTAAACCCTTCACCATATTCCTAACATGCGCCTTATTCGTCCCAAACAACTTCCTCTCAATCTTCCTCTCCCTACCACAACTCAAGATAACCCGATCACTCTCAGCCTTAACATCAATAAACGGATGAATCTCCCGAACAACTTCCTTATCATCTTTCTTCATAGTCAATCTATGCCCAGAAACTTCAGCACTAACTCCCTCAGCCAACGCAATCTCTTCATACAATCCTTTTTCAGGTTTTTTGCTTGAAGATTCATTAACCCCTTTACCCTTTATCTTGGTATCTCCTGCATCTTCAGGGCTTAATGACTTACTCTCTCCAGTAGAATCACTTTCATCGCTACCACTACCCTCACTCTCGTTATCATGGTTTAGGCTTTCAAGATTTTCACTTTCTCCACTTTCATCCTTACCTTCCGAAACAACTTCCTCAACTATCTCCATCTCATCCTTACCTTCCATCTTATCAACACTATTTTCTTCCTCAGCCATTTTATCTATCCAACCTCCTTTTAGAAAAAAACGTGAGGGAAGCGCCACCGCCGAGATTCGAACCCGGAGTTCTTCTTGGACGAAGAGTTTGTTTATTAGACAAATGGATTACCGTTGATCCTACGGTGGCATTCCCCCCCACATTAAGACCATCAACAGAAAACTTTATATACTTTTTATTAATAGTACAAGTAAGTTCTTGGATGAATTGGATTACCGTTGATGCTACTTTAGCATCTTTCTTATTCTTTATTAATAATTTTTTATCATTAACCATTTAATACATATACGCCAACAGGCATCCTCCAATATTTTGCTCCTCAGCTTCCTCATGTTTCATAATCCCCTTACTTGTACTAACTACAACAAACCCGAAATTCTTAGCAGGCAAATACCTTCGAACATAAGCATTAATCTTCTTAACCGAAACAGTATACCGAGGCTTAATCGCCCTAATCTCATTAACATCATCAATCTTAACCGTAAGCTTATTCCCATCAACCGAATAACTCAAATACCCAGCATCCTTCGCCAAATCCAAAACCTTCCGAAGT
>CAZOQD010000072.1:0-4348 GCA_964581925.1 Candidatus Woesearchaeota archaeon | reverse complement strand
CCAAACACTACTCCCCTCTTCATCCCCAGTAATCACCGCCAACTCAACCCCCTTAAACCCCTTCACATTCCCAATCATAACCATCGTATCCTCAATCAACCTACTCTCCTCTCCAGCCGACAACCTACCTTGCAAAATAATAACCTTATTATCCAAAACTATCTTCAACAACTTCTTAATCCTCTCAACACTGTCAAGCCGAGCAATCTCCCTATGAGAAACAAACTGCAACGTCAACCCCTTATATCTTCTCTTTGCCATTTTATTCTATCTCCTCTTTTACTATATAATCAAATATATACTTTTAAATCTTCACTTTTATTAATTATCTCATGCTTTCTTAGCCAACCTAAACACAGACTCATAAAACTCATCCATGTTCTTCCCATATTTAGCACTAATCCCAACAACCTCATAATCCGGAAACGCGCTCTCCACTTTCTTAATATCAGCCTTCCTCAAATCCACTTTATTAGCCACCACCAAAACCGGAATATCACGAGCAACCAAATTCCCCAAAATAGTAATATTAACCTGCGAATACGGATTCTCCGTAGCATCCAAGACAACCACAACCGCATCAACATCATCCAACCACTTGATAGCCTCAATAATTCCCTGCGTAGCCTCCTTCGCCCTACTCTGAGCCTGTTTTTTCTTCATCTTATTCTTCTTACCCCCCTTCATAAAATCCTCATAATCAATCTTCGTAGCAATCCCCGGCGTATCCACCAACTTAAACTTCAAACTCTTATCCTTATACTTAATCTCAACCTCTTCCTTAAACTGAACAGTCCTCGTCTCATGAGCCATCTTACTAACCTTCCCAATCTCATCCCCCGTCCAATCCTTACAAATCTTATTAGCCAAAGAAGTCTTCCCCGCATTCGGCGGCCCATAAAACCCCAAACTTATCTCCTCTTTCTGCCGAAAAAATATACCAAACATCCTCTTCGTAAAATCCCTCAATATCTTTATAGCCATACTCTAAACAGTAAAATTTTCTTTATTAACATTTCTATAACACATAATCAATAATAAATAAGCATAATTAAGAAACAACTCTCACTTCCTAACCCTATCCTTCTTCCTAAACAACCCCTTAAAAAACCCTTTCTTCTTTTCCTTAACCACTCCAACCCCAACAGGCCTACTCACTATATTCCTAGAAGCCAACCCACCAACCACTCCAGGAACTCCTCTCCTCGCCATCTCCTTCTTAATCTTCTTTTTCTCAAAACTTCTAAAAATAGGAATCTCCCACATTCCAGTCCTTTTCCCATGCAACCTATTCCAAGAATAATTAAGTTGCTCCTTACTCCACTTAAACGGCCTCAACTTCTCAAAAACATCTCCTTTCTTCATCCCAGAATTCTGAGCATTCCTCATAAAAGCCATAAGATTAAACAACTGATTCTTATTCTTAAACAAATGACGCTCATACCCCTTCTTATACCATTCTTGTAATACAATATAAATAATCAAGGTAACAATAACCAATACAAACAAAAACACCAAAGTCAATGTCCAAGGCTTACAATCTGCCCTACAATTTTTATAAGTCTCACCAGCATTAGCATCACAGATATTATTATTATTACAAACCCCAGCCTCAAAACTAAACTCCAAATTCCTATACTCCGGAGAAACATAAACTGGAGGATTTAAAATCTCAACAACACTAGGAATCAAGAACTCAACATTCTTACTCTCCCCGCTCAACAACTCCGGAAACCTCAACCCATATCCAAAATCCAGATCCTTCTCCCTATAATCATCCATCAAAACTATATCACTAGGATTTCCCTCTAAAATCATAAAAAACTCTTCAACATCTCTCGTAGGAGTCATTACAAGTTTAACATGAGAAACCAAAACCTCACTACTTCCACTTTCATAATACAAGAAATAAGTACTAGACTCCAAAGTAATATCCACATTCTGTCTAACCCAAGCATTCACAGAATCATAATACTTCTCCTCACTTTCCTGAACATCACCAGCCCCCAATTCCCCCAAAGCATTAACATCAAACCTCTCCTTACTCTGCACAAACGCAGCCTTGTTAATACTCTGCCCCACCCTAAGATCGTTAGGAATCTTCAACACAACAAGATCATTCATTATCTTAATCAACTCCTCATCCTCATCCTTCAAAGTCTCCTTATACTTTTTCTCAAGCCTATCCACAGCCCCCCTCAAACTATCTATATCATTAATCTCCAATATCTCATCTTGAATCCAACTAGGAATCAAATTCAAACTACTTTCAACTTTATCTAAATCTCCCTTATATTTACCAATAGTATCATTAATAGCATCATAAGGGGTAACAACACTAACAGGAAAACTCCTACTCACATCCCCAAACTCACTAGTAACATTCAACGTAATTGTATAACTATCCTTCGCACTATAAGTATACTCCATCACATTCTCCAAAGAAATCTTAGAAGAACTCCCATCCCCAAAATCCCAAATATACTGATAACTCTCATTCTCCACCAAACCTTCCATAACCGCTACAAATTTAGTCGGCACAAGCAAAGCAGGCCTAGTCGGAAAAACACGCACTATCGTTGGAACACTCTTAACATTCACCTCATCATCTATCCCCGCTCCCCCTATCCTAAATTCAAGATCATGTTTACCGACCTCATTAGGAACACTAAACTCAGCATCATCAATCACCAACTTCATAAACTCAGAACTAATCGACGCAGATATCTCATCCAAACTATAAAAATCAACAATCGGATCCTGCTCCAATCCATTAGCCTTATAACCCAACCTAGAATCATCAATTCTCAAATTTTGCAAAATCCCCGAATAAATCTTAATCGGAATTATACATTCAGGATCACAATCCCCATTATACTTATCATCAACATAATCCCAAACCATCCCTGAAAGATTCGTCTCCACTTCAAAAATATTAGAATCAAACCTGAAATCCTCAACCTCCTTATACTTCAACGGTCTAGCATAAATCTCAAAATCATGATGAAAAATCTGCCCATTATCCTCATTATAACCACAAACATCTACATCCTCAACACTAACATTATACAAATTAGTATTAGATTCATCAGCAAATAAACAAACATCCGCTTCAATATAATCCCCTAAAGTTTCATCCAATTCAATATCACAACTCTTAGCACCCCCATTAGCAATTATTGGAATTCTACACGTTCCCTCCACCCCCTCAGCATTAAGAGTCATATGAAAAGTAGCATCACCAGTACCATTTAATTTAGTTCCAACTCTAAAATACTTCATCGGAGGAAGAATTATCTTCTCACAAAACGGAGCCGAAGTCACCACAACCTGACTAACCACATCAGCCTCATTAAAACAACCATAAGGATTTTCTATAAAACAAACCTCCTCTCCCTTCTCCTCAGAAACCCACTCCACCTCATCATCATCCAACAAATCTATCATCAATGGTTTAAAACAAGAACTACCTGCATCAGTAGAAACATTAAACCCAAAACTAGTTATCTGACTCACATTCCCCTCTATCTTAATACCAAAAAGCCGAGTCCCAAATAAACTCAACGAATAAGTCTCCGATTCACTTGAACTTCCCAACGTAGAATAACCAGGTCTACAATCCAAAGGAAAACAACTACACTGATCAGAAGAACTACAATCAATATCATTCAAACTAAAAAGCTCAGCAATACTCACATTTCCTTCAAAAGCACTAACCAAACTCTTCTCATCCTCATTATCAAAACTAACATTAACCCAACCACTAAGCCCCTCACCAGGAGCATAATTCTTCTCGAACTCATGAGATTCATTACCAAAACTAACTCCCGCAGAAACCAAATTCAAAGCCAACAACACAGCTAAGAACACAAATAACTTATCCCCTCTCATTTTATTTATAATAGCATAACACATTTATAAACATATCTTTGAGCAAACTAGAACAAAAACCAAAAGCTTACCCCAACTTCTTCTTCCAAGCCAAAACAAGATAAACCCCAATCAAAGCCAAAACACTAACTATTAAATTAAACAATCCAAAGAAACCCAACTTAACCACATTCCCACAACTCAGAGTATCCGAACCAGGCTGACAATAATTTGGCTTCAACGGATCATCCGCATTCCAAACAACTGTCCAAGTCCTAACAACATCCTCACTTCCAGCATTACAATCTCCCTTATAATCAAAAGTAAAAACACACTTACCTTCCTGAGGCACTTCATCCTCAGCATCACAAATACGTTGAATCTCTCCAAGATTATCAGGCAAGTCAGTATAATCCCATGTATCAATAGGAGGAATACTATCTCTTGAATCTTGAACCTTATGATTGAATGTAGCCTG
>CAZOQD010000071.1:0-4456 GCA_964581925.1 Candidatus Woesearchaeota archaeon | reverse complement strand
CTCCCAATTATTCCATGTCACAAAACAAACTCATCTACATAGAAACATACGGCTGCTCAGCCAACCAAAACAATTCCGAAATCCTAGCCGGCCTCCTAACAAGTTCAGGATTCCAAATAACAAACAACAAAGAAATAGCCGACACCGTAATCCTAAACACATGCATAGTAAAAAACAAAACCGAAAACAAAATAAAAAGAAAAATCCAAGATCAATCCAAAACTAAACAACTTACAATAATAACCGGTTGCATGCCCGACACAGACTCTAAAAACATAAAACAACTAAACCCCAAGGCCCTCCTCTTAGGAACCAAACACCTAAAATCCATAGTCAAAACCATCCAAGACAAAGAATCAACCCTCTCAATTCTAAACAACTCAGACAACACAATCAACCACAACAAAGAAAAAGAAGAAAAAATCCTCCTACCTAAAATCCCATTAAACAATTTAATCTCAATAACCCAAATCTCCGAAGGTTGTCTATCGAACTGCACTTTCTGCAAAACCAAACTATCAAAAGGCAACCTCCATTCATACACTCAAGAAAAAATAATAAGGTCCATCAAAAACGATTTAGAAGCAGGAGCAAAAGAAATCTGGCTAACCAGCCAAGGAAACGGTTGCTACGGAATGGACCGAGGCAGCAGAGAACTCCCAGAACTCCTAACCAAAATCCTATCTCTACCACATAGATTCAAACTACGCCTAGGAATGATGAACCCCCAACACGTCCCCCCAATCCTAAACCAACTTCTAGAAATCTACAAAAACAAAAAAATGTACAAATTCATCCACCTCCCAATCCAATCCGCCTCAAACAAAATCCTAAAAGACATGAAACGCCCTTACAAAATTGAAGAAGTAAATCAAATAATCAAACTCTTCAAAGACTCATTCCCAAACATAACAATAGCTACCGACATAATAACTGGCTACCCAACAGAAACAGAAACAGACCACCAACTAAACCTAAACTTCATAACCAAACACAAACCAAACATCCTAAACCTCTCAAAATTCTCAAAACACAAAAACACCCAAGCCCAATCCCTAAAAGAACTTCCAATCGAAACCCTCAACAAACGAAACTCAGAAATCATGAGACAACACAGAAACACCGCCTCAGAAAACAAACAACACTTCAAAAACCAAACCCTAAAAGTCTTAGTAAACAAAAAAACCTACCTAGAAAACATCTACGAAGCCCGAGACGAAAACTACAACATCATACTGATCAAATCCAAAGACAAATCCATTTTAGGAAAAACCATCGAAGTTAAAATCACAAAGCTCGGCGTCCATCACATGATTGGTGAGATACTGGAGTAGAAAACAAATCCCCATGATGAACCATAATTCCAGCCCTTCTCCCAGAAAAATGATTCTTTCCCTCAGGAAGATCTAAGGCCTCAAGAAGATCCACACCATTCTCATCAGAGATTTGAACTACAGGTTTAACAAGAAGATAACCTCTAGCTCTAACCTCACCACCTACAATTTCAGCACTACCTCTAACAATCTTAACCTCTAACCTATCATCCCCAACAATTGCCCCTTTATTAAAAATACCAAAATAAGCCACCTTTCCAGCATCATAACCAACTTCCCTCTCATCAGGAAATCTAAAACCTCCTACATCTAAGTTACCTAGATAATATCTCTCCCCATTACTTCCACTCATCCCCTAAAAACAAATCAACCCTTTAAAAAAACATCTATCCCAAAACATCTATATAAAAAACATCATAGGAGTAAAAACCACAAAAATCAAGAACCAGCATAATCAACATTCACATCAAACATCTTTTCCCATAATCCAACCATTCTTCTCCCAGAATCCTCATCACGTTTAACACTTAAAAGATTTATAAAATCCCTAGGATCTTCATAAATAACAGATTCCCCCTCATGCATCCTATTAAAATCATAACCCATAACTCAAACAACAATCAAAACTTTAAAAACATTCCTATATCAAAAACTAAACCGACTTAAACCCCTTCCACGCCGCCTCAAACAACTGCTCCATCGCAGCCGCAAAAAAATCAGTACTTAACCAAATAGCCACATCATAATTAGGATGCACTATCTCATCATCTAAAATCATAAACAACAACTGACTACTATCAACAATCGCAAACCTAGCCCTCATCTTCGGAGTATGCTTAACTTCAGCAACCTTCGACAATTTCTTAGCAACAGCCCTATTAGTATCATCAATCGGCGCAACAATTCTAATCACAACTCCTCGCTTCTTAGCCTTCTCCAAAATCGGCATCAACGCCTCTAACTTTCTATTAATCCCAGGAGCTGTAGTAACAATAGTTATAGTTTTCTCCGCATCTCTTATCATCATATCCAAATGATTATAAACATTCTGTCTCCCTTTAACACTCCCCGAAAGATCCGCAGGCTCAACAAACTTAATCCCCTGATGAAAAATAGTATTCAACTCAGTCAACACTTCCTCTTTCTTCAATGCATCAAGTCTCTTACTCCTCTCCTGAGCATGCACAACCAAATTTTTCTTAACTCTCTCAATAACCTCCTCAGGTTTAAGAGCAACAAATTTTATCGGCTTCCCCAATTTCATAACTATAAATCCTTTCTTCTCCAACGTCTCCAGAATATCATAAGTCCTACTTCGCGGAACATCACTTATATTACTCAACTCCCCAGCAGTACTAACTCCCCTCGACAACAAAGCCGTCCAAACCTTAACTTCATACAAATTAAGATCAAAAATTTTCCTCAGCCTGCTCAAAAACTCATCTTTAACAATCATCTTAATACCTCTTTGATAAGTCTATAATTGATTTACAGTATTTAAATGTTTTCGTCATTGTAACATGGTACAATATTAAAAACAGTATTTAAACAAACCTTCTCAATAAAATACAGTTTTCAACATAAGGTTTCTCGAGGTGCTTTTAGAATGTATATAAAATAATAGAACTATATCTTCTCAAACAAAAAGAAAGATTTTATATACGAGAAAACACACAGAATAATATGAAACAAGAAAAAATTATAATACTTAGAAAAGACCACAAAGAACTAGTAAACAAAGTACAAAATATAGATCCAATTCAAGATTCTAAAAAAGAAACAGAGATATGGGATAAGTTAAGTAACGAAGCACTTGAAAACTTTGAAAATTCTTACTAATCCTACAATGAAAAAAGGAGAAATCTGGCTAGTTAATATTCCAAGTTCTAGAGGCCATGAACAACACGGATCAAGACCAATTATCATCACCTCAAATCCAGAAGCAAACATCATCGCAATAATCCCCCTTACAACAAATTTGTCCTATTCAAGATTCGACCATACTATAAAAATAAATCCTTCCCATTGCAATGGACTCAATGAAAAATCTTTAGCATTAATATTCCAAGTAAGAGCAATAGACAAAAATAAACTAATAAAGAATATTGGAATAATTGAAAACTTAACACTAGAAGCTATCAACAAAAAGCTAAAAGATTTTTTAATACTTTAAACCTTCTCAAACCCAATCCCAATCCCATTCCCCTTAACCTTCTCCTCAAACCTCTCTTTATATTTTTCCAATTTCCCAACACTAACCACCTTACTCCCCGTCCTCTCTTTAATAAAACTTTCAAACTCTTTAAACTTAGCAAGCATCTCAGCCAACTTTCCATCAACCTCAATACCCAATTTAATTCTATCCCCCTTGACCAACCCCACCTTCTTCCGAGCAGCTTGAACCTTCCGTGATATCTCCCGAGCATAACCCTCCGCCTCCAACTCCGGAGTCATTTTAACATCCAACTTAACCTCAATTTCTCCTCCTTTTCCCTTCCCAACTTTAACATCCTTAACATTCAACTGCCCTTTCACAATCTCAACCAAATCCTTACTCAACTTCCCATCAACCAAAACCGAAGCAGAAGCCAACGGCCACTTCAACCCAATCCCAACCTTATCCCTCTCAGCAAACCCTCGCTCAACAACACCCAACATCAACCCAAACTCATCTTCCAATTTCTTATCAATTTTCTTCTTATCCGATTCAGGCCACTTAGACAAATGCACACTCTCCTCCTTAACAACTTTCATCTCCCTAAGATCCTGCCACAACTTCTCACAAACCAGAGGACAAACCGGAGCAAACATTCTCAAACAATTCAAATAAACTTCAAAAATACTATCAAACACAATCTGTTTTGTTTTCTCATCATTGGCCTTATCTCTAGTTATCTTAATATAAACTCTCGACAAATCCAAAAACAATCCTTCAATTTTCCCAATTAATTTATCCAACTGATAAGATTCAAACAAAGCCGTAACCTCCTCAATAGTTGAATTCAACCGCGACAAAATATACCTCTCTTCTAACCCTAACTTCTTCACATCAATTTTCACAACTTTATTATCCTTCACAAAATCCCTAAGATAATTTCCAATATTAGATAAAATTAAAAGAG